>RDXT01000039.1 GCA_004292985.1 Bacteroidota bacterium | reverse complement strand
AGGCTACGTAAATCCGGGCACCTACTACGGGTATCCGATGGCAATTGGCCCATTTCGGGGAGGTCCGCTCTTTTTTGCTCATTATTCCTTTCTCGGATTTGATCCCAGGGGCAAAAAAGACGCTTATACCAACTATTTTATCCATAACCGCCGCCATAGCCTCATCAATCAGGCCTATTGTATCGCTAATCCGGAGAGCCACAGCGGTTATAGTGCCCAAAGCTGGGGACTAACGGCCAGCGACGACCCCCTGGTAGGCTATCTGGCCCATGAGCCAACAGCAGCCAATGACAATGGCACCCTCGCGCCGACCGCAGCCCTTTCTTCGATGCCCTACGTGCAGGGAGAGGCTATGGCCGCTTTGAGGCACTTTTACCGCGATCGCGGGGCACGCCTCTGGGGGCCGATGGGTTTTTACGATGCCTTTAACCCCGGACTCGACTGGTATGCCGACTCATATCTGGCCATTGACCAGGGACCCATTATCTGTATGATCGAAAATGCCCGCACAGGTCTGCTTTGGGATCGTTTTATGTCGAATCCTGAAATTGGCCCGGCCCTTACAGCAGTGGGTTTTGTAAATGATACGACAACTGTGGGGCTTAGCCCGGAGGCCTTTTCGGCGGCGGCGCTGCACGTATATCCGGAGCCAGACGCTGCCCGCTGCCAGATCGGCGTGCAACTGGCTGCTGCGGGGCCGCTGCGCTTGGAGGTCTATGACCTTCAGGGCCGCAGGCTGGCCACGCTCAGCGAAAACCAGACCCTGCCCGCAGGAACCCATACCTTTATCTGGGAATGCAGGGTGCAGGCCCGCGGAGTGTATGTGGTGCGCCTGGAGGCCGCCGGAAGCATCCTCAGCCAGAAAATAGCTTTGTAAGTGTGATCCTTTTTCCGTCAACCTTATATTTTAACATTCTCTAAATTTCTACCTGCTATGAATCGCGTACTCTTATTATTGACCGTACTGGTCTTGAGCCTCAGCTTCCTGAGGGCACAGACCGTGTACGAAGACTTTGAAGGCGGAGTGGCTGACCAGAACTGGATCGGCGCAGATGGCGTCTATAATGGCGTGTTTATCAACCCTGATCCTACGGGCCTGAATACCAGCGGCTTCGTCGGCTCTTACACCAAATCCACCGCGCATGCCTACAGCCTGTTTATTGCGACCCTGCCAGCGGTAATGGACCTTTCGGTCAACAACCAGTTTAAAATCAAGATTTACTCCCCCGTAGCTACTCAGGTACTTCTCAAACTTGAAGGCACCGGCGGAGCGATCGAGCAAATCAAAAACATCGTTAACACCAATGTCTGGCAGGAGTACACCTTCGACTTCAGCGCGGCAGCCGGAAACACGACCCTGAACAAGATCATTATCTTCTTCGATCCGGGCGTTACCACCAGCGGCGATACCTACCTGTTCGACGACGTGATTGCCTCGCCTGCAGGTGCCTGCGCGGGTACCGTTGCCGATCCGGAGATCATAGACAACTTTGAGTGTCAGCGTAATGCGAGCTACGGCGCAGGCTGGAACATCCTGAGCGTGATCAACAATCCCGATCCCACAGGCATCAACACCAGCGCCCAGGTAGGTTCTTACCTCGATCCGCTGGACCAGTACTCTGCCATTGTGATTGACTATGAGGCGGCCATTGACCTCTCTGTGCGCAACAACATTGCCCTGAAAGTATGGGCACCCAAGGCAGGACCCCTCCTGGTGAAACTCGAAGGCGGCGCATCTGCCTCCAAAGAACTCTTCATCAACATTACCCAGCCCAACCAGTGGGTTGAGTATGTGGCCGATTTCAGCGACCAGGCCGCCGCCAGCCATAAGAAAATCGTGATTTTCTTCAATGCAGGCGTAACCGCACTGCCCAATGAGACCTATTACATAGACGACATCCGCCGCATCGTGAAGCCGCTGCCACCGCCCATCGAAGATTTTGAAGCGGGTCCCCGCCTCAGCTGGGCACCTTCCGGCAACAATGCAGCCCTGCACGGCACATTTGCAGGCGTAGTCGCCAACCCCAGTACCACAGGCGTAAACACCAGCCCCAATGTAGGCTCTTATACCCGTGGCAGTTCCCTCTTCAGCAGCCTTGTCGGCCTGCTTCCGGCTCCGCTCGACCTGAGCACCAATACCCAGTTTAACCTCCAGGTACTGGCCCCCGGAGGTACCACCAAAGTGCGTATGCAACTGGTGAGCCCGACCGTAGGTATCCGCGAAGTAACGGCAGATCTGGCTACCCCAGGCCAGTGGGAAGAGTTGGTCTTCGACTTTTCTACACACTCCAGCGTGACCGATTTTGACCAGGTGAACCTGCTCTTTAATCCTGGTTTTGCCGGAGCGACCACATGGCTCTTCGACAACCTGAGCCAGGTAGCCAGCACCGTGGACCCCTGCGCAGGCGTAGTACCCATCGCCAATGCCCTCGACGACTTCGAATGCCAGCGGAATGTAACCTATGGCGCAGGTGGCGACATCCTGACCGTGGTCAACAATCCCCTCGCTTCCCAGGGCAATGGCAGCCTGAAAGTGGGTAAATATGTAGATCCCCTCGACCAGTATTCAGCCCTCGTGCTGGAGTTTGGCCAGGCCATAGACCTGAGCACCTTTAACCAGTTCTCTTTCAAAATGCTGGCTACCCGTGTGGTGCCTATCGTCGTGAAACTCGAAGGCGGTACTTCGCCCGCTGTGGAGTTGCCTATCGGTTCCAGCATTGCCAACAGCTGGGAAACCTATGTGGCAGACCTTTCCCCTTATGCCGGGCAAAACCATACCAAAGTGGCGATTTTCTTCAACTTTGGCGTAACAGCACAGGCGGGCGATATTTACCACATTGACAACCTCGAATGGCGTCGTGATGCGTTTACAGGCTGTATCAACAACTACGAGACGCCTAATACGAGCATTACCAACTTTAAATATTTTGCCAATGGTGCCCTCGAAACCAGTCCTTTCGAAGTGGTGGCCAACCCCAATCCCAGCGGCATCAACACCAGCGCAAATGTGGGTAAATTTGTGAAAGCGGCCGACGCGCTGCCTTTTGCAGGTATGTATGCCGACCTCGGCGCACCGATCCGTTTCGGTACCAACAAAACCATCAAGGCAAAGGTGCACATGGACCACATCGGTAACTTTGCCATAAAACTCGAAGGTTCGGCTACCGTGCCTCCTGCTGCTGCGATTGAAATTCCGATCCCTAATACCCTGGTCAACCAGTGGGAAGAGCTGACTTTCGATTTCTCCGCAGCTTCTGATGCTTCTCTGTACCAGCGCCTGACCATTTTCTTTGACCTGCCCATTGATGCAACAGGGGTAGATGTGACTTCCTACTTTGATGATATTATCGTGGGAGATGGCAACTGTGCTGTTACAGGCATTGACTTCACACCCGATGCAGCCCTGTTCAGCATTGCGCCGAACCCTGCGAGCGACCTCCTGACAGTGAAAAATGCCCGCCTCGCGGACCGCATTGTGATCTACAACGCCCTCGGCCAGCGGATGCTCAGCATCGAACCCGGCCAGGAAGAAGAGCTGACGATCTCTATAGCTCAGCTTCCCAATGGTATCTACCAGCTGGCAGGCTACAGCCGCAGCGGTCAACTGGCCGCCCAGGCTAAGTTTATCAAGAACTAAGCAGGTCTGATATTGACCGGTAAACAATGAAACAGGGATCGGGTATCGCCCGGTCCCTTTCTTTCCTTAAATACAAAATGTCATGCATACATGTACAAAAAAGCGGATACTCAAATGCCTGTGGCTGCTTTTCCTGCTTCCGGTCATGGGGCAGGCACAGCAGATCAGCATCAGCGGCGTGGTTCGCAGCAGCGCTGACGCTACCCCGCTGATCGGCGCAAGGGTAACGGTGAAATCGGCTGCTGCGGGCGCCTATGCAGGCGAAGATGGCAGCTACCGCATCGCTGCTGATGCCAATGCCGTACTGATATTTTCCTACATCGGCTACAAAACCCTCGAAGTGCCCGTCGGCGGACGCACGCAGATAGATGTTTCGATGGAAGAGGCCGTGATGACCTCCGAGGAGCTGGTGATCGTTGGCTACGGCACCCAGCGCAAAAGCGACCTCACCGGCTCGGTATCGAGCGTAAAAGCCGAAGAACTGGTGCGCATTCCTACCGCTTCGCTGGAGCAGGCCCTGCAGGGCAAAGTGGCGGGCGTGCAGGTAACCCCTTCCTCCGGCCAGCCGGGTGCAGGTGCGGTGATCCGCATCCGGGGTGTAGGCACCCTCAACGATGCCTCGCCGCTCTATGTGGTGGATGGCCTGCTGCTGACCGATATTTCCTTCCTCAGCCTGCAGGATGTAAGCTCGGTCGAAGTGCTCAAAGATGCCTCAGCGACAGCCATTTACGGGTCGCGCGGGGCCAATGG
>RDXT01001002.1 GCA_004292985.1 Bacteroidota bacterium | reverse complement strand
GCGCCGTTGGGAGAGGTATCGCGCCCATCGGTAAAGGCATGTATATAGGCGTGGGTGAAACCTTCGTTGTACAATGTTTTGACCATTCCGGTCAGGTGGTGTATGGAACTGTGGACACCCCCATCCGAAAGCAGGCCCATGAGGTGCAGCGCCTTACCGTTCTGGCGGCAGTAATCGAGGGTTTGGCGGAAAACTTCATTCCGGGCAAAGTGGCCTGTATCAATTTCCTGGTTTAATCTTACAAGGTCCTGATACACAATTCGCCCTGCACCGATATTCATGTGGCCCACTTCCGAGTTGCCCATCTGGCCCTCAGGAAGTCCCACAGCAAGCCCGGAAGCCTCTAATTTCATAAAGGGATACTCCTGGCGGCAATGATCGTAGAAGGGAGTGTTGGCAGCGGCGATTGCGCTTACGGCATCATTCACCGCCAGGCCCCAACCGTCCATGATGATTAATATAACCTTATTCGCACTCATAGGCCCAAATGTACACCAAATCCGTCAATTGAGAATATTTCTTATTCGGAAAAGTACTGCTTCTTTCACAGGCCGGGGGTTTGGCACGGTTCTGGTATATGCTATGTATGCCTTAGAGCTTGCATTTCAAGGTATCCGAAAGTATGAAAATGTACCTCCGAGTTGCTTTGCTGTTAATCCTGCCTTTACTGACCCTGAATTGTGTTGTCGGACAAGAGCCTGCTGCGATATTGAATAAGGTCGAAGAAAGCCTGACTTCCGGCAATGCCGCGATGCTGGCCTCGACTTTCCACTCGCGGGTAGAACTTACCCTCGAAGGAAAGAGCCAAATTCAATCGAGCGTGCAGGCCCAGTATGTGATGAGCCAGTTTTTTGCCAGCTATCCCCCCAGTTCTTTTACGCTCAGCCATCACGGCGAGACCGGAGGTACGCTCTACGCCCTTGGTGAATACCGTAGCGCCAAAGGCACTTTCGAAGTGAATATCTTTATTCGCTTTGAAGGTGGAACGAACCGAATATCGGAACTGAGGTTCGAATAGCCTGTATGTGAACTGGAAAAACTTGACCTGAATAGTGTGT
>RDXT01000038.1 GCA_004292985.1 Bacteroidota bacterium | reverse complement strand
TGGAGCGAAGAAGCCACCGACTGGGGATGGGACTGGGCACCCGATCATGAAAAGCACCTACACCCCAGATACGCCCCTGTCAACCGATATGCAACAGACATCATCGGCTGCCTCAACAACTGGGTGGACGGCTGGATAGACTGGAACATGGTGCTGGACAGGCAGGGGGGACCTAACTGGTTCAAAAACTGGTGCACGGCCCCTGTGATCGTTGATCCGGCGAGCGACGAGGCGTATTTTACGCCGCTGTATTATATCATGGCCCATTTCAGTAGATTTATCCGGCCAGGGGCGCTGCGCATAGGAGTTGAGTCTTCGGACGACACACTCCTCCTTACTGCCGCCCGGAATCCTGACGGATCTGTTGTAACAGTGGTTTTTAACCCCACGGAAAGCGAGAAGCACTTCGTGCTATCCCTGGGAGAACAATCTGTCCATGTGAGAATCGCCGGTAAAGCGATTCAGACGATAATGATTTACAAATGACCTACTAACTAACAATGAGTACTCCTACTACTACTTCTTCTCACAAAGTCCCCTTTGGGCAAAAGGTAGCCTTCGGATTGGGTATGCTGGCCAACCAGATGTTCCCCGCCTCCCTGGGGATATTTATGGTAATCCTGGTAGAGAGCCTTGGATTTCCGGGTTGGATGTTTGGCGTGATTTACTTTTTACCCCGGATTTTCGACGCGATCACGGACCCGATCATGGGATTTATTTCTGACAATACGCGCTCAAAATGGGGCCGGCGGCGGCAATATGTCCTGATAGGAGCCATCCTGATGGGCATTTCCTTTGCGATCATGTGGCAATTGTACCGGGAAAACAGCCTGGAGTACAACTTCTTCTATTTCCTGATGTGGTCTTTTAGCTTTTATCTGGGCCTGACGATTTTCAGCGTGCCTTATGTAGCGATGGGTTATGAGATGAGCGACGATTTTAGCGAGCGTACCCAGATTATGGCCGTAGCGCAGTGGATCGGACAGTGGGCATGGGTGATTGCACCCTGGTTTTGGGTGGTCATGGGTGACCCCAACTGGTTTCCCAGCTCGGATGCGGCTACCCGCGAACTGGCTGTTTGGGTAGCGGTGATTTTTACGGCTTGTGCGATCGTTCCGGCCATCTTTATACCCAGCAAATCTACCTTGAACGAAAACTATTCGCCCCTCACCTTTAGCGCGATTGGCGACAGCCTGGCCCAGATATTCAGAGGATTTAAAGAGGCATTCGCTTCCACGCCCTTTCGCAAGCTGTGTATCTCCACCTTTTTCATTTTTAATGCCTTCAACACGATAGCAGGCTTTGTGTACTTTATTGTTGTATGGCATCTGTTTAATGGAGATCAGGGCGCAGCAGGTATCTGGACCCCCTTGTTCGGGAGCGTGGGCGCACTGGTTACCACCTTCATCGTGATTCCGGTCGTGGCAGCCATGGCCAAAAAAATCGGTAAGAAGAATGCCTTTATGGTATCCCAGGGAATTGCCCTGGTCGGCTATGCCTCCCTGTGGTTTCTCTTTGTGCCCGGCAAACCCTGGATGTTTCTGTTTTCCCTTCCCTTCCACTCGTTTGGTATTGGCAGCCTGTTTGTGCTGATGATGTCCATGACAGCAGATGTGATTGACCTGGATGAACTGAATTACGGCAAACGCAGAGAAGCCATATTTGGTGCCATTTACTGGTACATGGTAAAGTTTGGCTTTGCCATCGCCGGTGGCCTGAGTGGGGTGATTATCAGCGTGGTAGGCTTCAACGGAGGTGCCTCGGTGCAACCTGAAGGCGCTGTGGACGGGCTGAGGTTATTCTTCTCCGGAGTGCCTATGATTGGAACCCTCATTGCCCTCTACATCATGCGTGACTACGATGTGGATGAAGCACGGGCGAATGAAGTGCGGGCAGAGTTAGACCGGAGAAAAGCAAACGCAGGCGCCTGAGGGCATCCGCCTGAGGATTTCCACCCCTTCTGATCCTTGATTCACGTCAAAAAACTAATGAAACTATGTCACTCAGATTAGGAAAACATTTAGCCCTTTCGGGAATTGACTACTCCGGCAAGTCGCCCGAACAGCTCCAGAACCTCTTCCGGCAAACCCTGGAAGGCGGTATGCATGGCCTGTGTTACAGCGCGTATGAAGAAGGCCAGCAGCCGGGCGATATCCTGACGACGGAGCAAATCCGGCGGCGGATGAGCATCATTGCCCCTTACACTAAATGGGTTCGCTCGTTTTCCTGCATCGAAGGCAATGAACTGGTGCCGAAGGTCGCCCGTGAGTTCGGGATCAAAACCCTCGTGGGTGCCTGGCTGGGCAAAGACAAGGACCTCAACGAGAAGGAAATCGCCGGACTGATAGAACTGGCCAAAGAAGGCTGCGTGGACATTGCCGCCGTGGGCAACGAAGTGCTCTACCGGAAAGACCTCAGCGAGGACGAACTGCTTGCCTATATCCACCGGGTAAAAGAGGCTATCCCGAATGTTACGGTCGGTTATGTGGATGCCTACTACGAGTTTACCGACTGCCCCCGGATTACCGAGGCCTGCGATGTCATTTTGTCTAATTGCTATCCCTTCTGGGAAGGGTGCCAGATAGACTATTCGCTGGTATATATGAAACAGATGTACCAGCAGGCGGTGCTGGCCGCCAAGGGCAAAAAGGTGATTATCACCGAGACCGGATGGCCGAGCCAGGGCAAAAGCCTTGAAGGCGCTGACCCTTCGGCAGAAAACGCGATGAAATACTTCATCAACACCCAGCAATGGTCCCGCGAAGAAGGGATAGAGATTTTCTATTTCTCCTCATTCGATGAGTCCTGGAAAGTAGGTGCCGAAGGCGACGTCGGCGCGTACTGGGGGCTGTGGGACATGCACCAGCAACTAAAGTTTTAACGCTCCGGAGAGTTGCCACCCTCATTAACAACAGAAGCAACCCGATATAAAAGGGTCTTCAGCTATTACAAACGTTCTCATGATAAAATATGTTAGTCTTTTAACCTTGCTGCTGCTACGATCCGTCTTTGGATATGCCCAGGTTGACCTTCCGATCACCTTCCAGGATACAGCTACGGTGGATTATACGCTCATGGATTTTGGCGGCAATGCCTCTTCGATCGTGGCCGACCCCACCAATGCCAGTAACCTCGTAGGCAAAGCCATCAAAACGGCTGGAGCCGAACTCTGGGCAGGCACCACCAACGGCGGCAACGGGCTGGCCAGCGCGATCCCCTTTACCAGCACCGACACCAAAATGAGTGTGCGCGTATGGTCCCCGGATGCCAATACTCCCATCCGCCTGAAAGTGGAAAATGTAGCCAATGGCAGCATATACGCAGAAACAGAAGCGACTACCACAGCAGCAGCAAGCTGGGAAACGCTGGAGTTTAACTTCAGCAACCCTGCTGCGGGCACAGCTACCCTCAACGTAGCAAATACCTATGACAAGGTGTCTATCTTCTTCAACTTCGGCACGACCGGAACTGCGGCAGGTGAAAAGACCTACTACTGGGATGATGTTGAGTTTATTGCCGGTGGCGGCATCAACAAGGCCCAGGCGGATCTGCCGATCACCTTTCAGGATACCGCTACCGTTAACTATGCGCTTGTGGACTTTGGCGGCAATGTATCCTCGGTCGTAGTGGATCCAACCAACTCCAATAACCTGGTAGCCAAAGCCATCAAAACGGCCGGTGCCGAGGTGTGGGCAGGTACCACCATTGGCGGAAACGGCCTGGCCAATGCTATTCCCTTCACGGCAGGCAGCACCAAAATGACGGTCAGGGTATGGTCGCCCGACGCCAATACCCCCATTCTCCTGAAGGTAGAAGATGCGGCCAATCCCGCCATATCGGTAGAAACGAAAGTCAACACCACGGCGGCAGCGACCTGGGAAACGCTGGAGTTCAACTTCAGCAACCATGAATCAGGCACGCCCGCCCTTAACCTCGCCAACCGCTACAACAAAGTGTCCATTTTCTTCAACTTCGGTACGAATGGAGCTACGGCAGGAGAAAAGACCTACTACTGGCATGATGTCAGATTTGGCGGACTGCTGGGCATCGACAAGCTGGAAGCTTCGGCTGGCGGCATTCGCATCTACCCGAACCCCGCATCAGATGCCCTGGCCATCGAATTTGAAGAGCAGTTAAAAAGCCCGGCGCAGCTGTCCATCTGGGACGCAAACGGCAGGCTCGTGAAGTCCTTTTCCGTTACAGCGCAACAGGCTGTATGTGATTTGCAGGGCTTCAGCGGCGGAATGTACTATGTGGAAATTAAAAACGAATCCGGGAATTACTTCCAGAAGCTGGTGATTGTAAAATAATCCGGTTTCGCCTCCCGGAGGCAAATGAATGGCATGGGTTATCCTGAACGCTCAGGGTAGCCCATGTTTTTTTCGCGAGTT
>RDXT01000037.1 GCA_004292985.1 Bacteroidota bacterium | reverse complement strand
CCGTGAGCGTGTCGAACGGCCGCCCAACTCTTACGCACCAGCGGTTTTATTTCTTATACGTCGCCGCAGTAGCCGCGATGCCCTGCGCGTAGGTAGTCGCGTGATTTCCGAAGGCCTTTTCGAATTTTGAGGTATCAAAAAGATATTCAAATTCGCTCTGGTACAGCATTTCGTGGGCTTCTTTAATCAGGGGGTTAAAAAGACCCGCCATCGCAATCATCCATTTGGCGAGTACGCTGTGGCCAACATCTACCCCAAAGGCTTTCGCAGTCAGGGCCACCAGTTCCTGGCCCGTGAGGACATTTTTGTCGCCCGGAAGGTGCCATACCTGGTTAAAAGCGGAGGGCGTAGTGCCCAGCAAGGCAGTGCCTTTGCCCGCGTCGGGCGTATAGGTAAAGGAGTGTTTTACTTTATCATTAACCATCCACTGCGCTTTTTTGCCCTTGCTGAGGTTGTCGAATACCATCGCATTAAAAAAGCTGGTTACCGTGTTGGGACCGTAAAAATCAGCGGAACGGGCAATCAGCGCCTCGATACTTCCGGCTTTCATTTCATCCATAAGCATACGGGCAATTTTGGCGCGAACCTCTCCCTTTTTGCTGTTGGGGTTAAAAGGCGTTTCCTCGGTCATCCATCCTTCCACTTTGCCATAAATATAGACATTGTCGAAAAACACGAGTTTTGCCCCACTGTCTTTGCAGGCTTTAATCGTATTCTTCATCACTACCGGCCATTGTTCCTGCCAGGTTTTGGTGCTGTAGGGGATGCCGGGCACCAGATAGACCACTTCTGAGCCTTTGACAGCAGCCAGGGTCTGCGGAAAATCGGTCAGGTCTGCCGAAAAGGTTTCGTCCGTGGGATTTACCTTGCGGGGATTGCGGCTCACCAGACGGATTCTCTGGGTGTGGCCGTTGAGGGCTTTGGCTGTTTCGGTTGCGATAATGCCATTGGCGCCGAGAAGGGTATGCATAAGGGTGTAGATTGGGTTTAGACTTTTTCCGCAATATCAAAACGGGAAGCCTCTGCTACTGCCTGGTGAAGTTCGTTTCGCTCCTGAGCCATGCGTGGGGTATCCCAGCCGTAGGTCAGCGCCATTTCCGAAATCACCCGCTCCGCATACTGCCCCACACTCGCTATGTCGAAATAAAGTCTCCCGGTACGACGGATGAAGAAGTCGCATATTGTAAGGCAGAGTTCATTTTCCATACAGAAGGCCAGTTCGGCCAGAATCAGTCCCTGCCCGCTTTTGTCTGTGCCCGCGCGGAATATCTTCAGAATATCTTCCGTTTGCCTGCCATAATTATGCACCAGATAACCCGCATCGAAGGCATCGAAGCCCAGCGGCGCGAGTTCGGCCAGCACTGTGTTGCGGAAGGCATCTACGGCGGCAGCATTTCCAAAATCGCCGCCTGTCAGCACGAGCTTGTGCGTGCGCGAGGGTTTGAAAGTTACATTCCCCTGAGCAGCAAGGCTTTGGGCTACGCGACTCACCACCCGCTGGGCCATCTTGCGGTAGCCGGTGAGTTTACCTCCGGCGATGGAAATCAGCCCGGTGGGCGATACAAAAATCTCGTCTTTGCGCGAAAGTTCGGAGGCGGATTTACCCTCCTCGTGAATCAGCGGACGCAGACCCGCCCAGCTCGACTCTACATCGGCAGGCAAGAGTTTCGCATCGGGAAAAAGGGCATTGGCCCCGTCGAGCAGGTAGGTCACATCGGCCTGCGTGGTCAGCGGACGGTTGATGTCGCCATGATAATCGGTGTCAGTGGTGCCGATATAGGTACTTCGTCCGCGGGGAATGGCAAAAATCATCCGTCCATCGGGCACGTCGAAATATACGGACTGCTTCAGTGGCAGACGCGCGCGCGACACAACAATATGCACGCCTTTGGTCAGGTGCAATCGCTTGTGATACAAGGAGTTATTGATCGCCCGGATTTCATCCACCCAGGGACCAGCGGCGCTTACGACCTTTTTGGCGCGGATCTGAATTTCGCGACCTGAAAAATGGTCCTGGCAAACAGCCCCTGAGACCTGTTCCTTTTCGTATAGTAATTCCTTGACGGTGAGGTAGTTGATGCAATGTGCACCCTGCTTCACAGCCGTTTTGATATTTTCGAGGGTAAGGCGCGCGTCGTCGGTGCGGTATTCAGCATAATATCCGCCGCCCAGCACCCTGTTTTTGTCGAGCAGCGGCTCCTGTTGCAGGGTTTTTTCTTTGGAAAGCATGCGGCGGCGGTCGTCACCGCTGACTCCGGCCATCAGGTCATAAACCCAGAGGCCGAGGGCTGTGAGCGCTTTGCCGTAGGTGCCGTTTTCCACCAGCGGAAGCAGCATTTTTTCGGCTACAACCAGATGCGGAGCGAGGCGGTGTACAATGGCCCGTTCGCGACCTGTTTCCCGTACGATCTTAAATTCGAGTTGCTTGAGGTAGCGCAGGCCCCCGTGAATCAGCTTGGTAGAACGGCTGCTGGTGCCCGCAGCAAAATCCTGCTTGTCCACCAGCGCCACTTTGAGGCCGCGCGAAGCAGCATCGAGGGCGATACCCGCACCTGTGGCGCCTCCGCCGATTACCAAGAGGTCATAGGCCGTCTGGCTGGCCTGGTCGAGAAGCGCATGGCGGCTTTTTCCGGAAAGAAAGTTCATGTGAAGGGAATTCGTGTGCTAAAGATAAGGAAGTATAGATATATACAGTGCATAAACCCTATTTCCCGCCAAATAGTTGTCCCAGCTTCATCGCGAGGGCCATATCTCCGCTCACGCTCAGTTTTCCGCTCATCATGGCGCTCATCGGGTTAAGTTTTCCGTCCATCAGATCGCGGAAATCCCCCATATTGATCGAAACCGTGCAGTCTGCAGGGGTTACATCGTTATTTACCCGGTTTTCCTCCTGCGAACCATCGAGCCGGATCACGCCCCCGCCAAGGTCGAAGGCAATCGCCGCACCGATCCGCTTCGCTTTGGCCGCCATACGCCCCACACGCGCTGTCAGCACTTCCAGCTCGTTGACTTCCTCCGGCATTTCTTCCGCTTCGTCCTGTCCTTCAAATGCCCGCGCATATTTTTTGTCGTCAATGACCATTTTCGCAATGATCTCCCGCATGATCTCCGAGCTGCCTCCGCCGATGGTGCCGATGCGGCTGTCGCGAAACATCCGCGCAATTTTATACTCTTCAATATAGCCATATCCGCCAAAAAACTGGAGACACTGGTACATCACCTTGTCCGAAAGTTCGGTAGCGAGGAGTTTGGCCATCGAGCACTCCTTCACGGCATATCCGCCGTCATTGTGCACGCGGCAGAGGTGGTAAATGAAGTATTTCACCGATTCGATCTCCGCGCTCATGTCGGCTACGCGGTGGCGCAGCACCTGAAATTTGCTGATGGGCCTGCCGAAAGCCTGGCGCTGCGACATATAGGCCAGCGAATATTCGAGGGCATGAGCGGAGGCCGAGGCGGCAGCAATCGCACCCGAAAGCCGCTCCAGTTGCAGGCCGCCCATCAGGTAGTAAAAGCCTTTGCCTTCTTCGCCGATGAGGTTTTCGACCGGCACCTGCACGTTGTCAAAAGCCAGTTCTGCCGTATCTGAGGCATGCCATCCCAGTTTATTGAGCTGTGTAGCCGAGACACCGGGCGCGTTCCGGTCAATCACCAGCAGACTAAAGCCCCCTACCCCGGCAGACGGATCCGTTTTGACCACCGTAATCAGAAAATCGCCAAATACGCCGTTCGTAATAAAGGTTTTGGAGCCATTTACCTCATAATAATCGCCTTTTCGCAGCGCTTTGGTCTGAATATTGGCCACATCTGAGCCTGCACCTGGTTCCGTAATGGCAATCGAGCATATCCACTCCCCTGAAATAGCCTTCGTCAGGTACTTTTGCTTCAGAAATTCGCTGCCCGCATGAAACAGATAAGGCGAGGCCATGTATTGCTGAACGGTGGGCGTAATCGAAAAACCACCCGAAAAACAGCGGGCAATTTCTTCGAGAAACACCACCGAATAGAAAAAATCGAGGCCCTGTCCGCCATAGGCTTCGGGATAATTGAGGCCCAGATAGCCCATATCGCCAAACTTGCGCCAAAGCTCTTTGGGAATGCGTCCGGCTTTTTCCCAATCGTCAATAAAAGGCATGACCTCGCGGTCGAGAAACTGCCGCAGGGTCTGGCGGAACAACTGGTGGTCTTCGGAGAAATAATAGGCGTCCATAGGGGCAGAATTAGGGAGGGGAAGTACGGGATAAAAAGGGAGAATGGAAAATCTGGCGGCGGGAAAATTTTCCGCCGGCGGGGAAAAAGCGCTATCTCCCCCGCTGGCGGGGGCCGGGGGGTGGATATAGATTTAAATACTTGATAAGCAAATACTTGTAGTTGAAAACTCACTCTCCACC
>RDXT01001001.1 GCA_004292985.1 Bacteroidota bacterium | reverse complement strand
CGCCACTGCCATTGCTGACCGTTCGACTTGCATGTATTAAGCCTGCCGCTAGCGTTCGTCCTGAGCCAGGATCAAACTCTCCATTGTAGGTTTCTTCACTAAAAGTAAAACATGTAACCTTCATTCAAGCTAAATCACACAACCTTAGTTGCATAATCTACGCTCAGAACTGCTCCTCAGTATGTCAATGAACTCGTACTCTACCCCTCATCCCAATTACCCCATCAGAGTAACTTTCCCCTCTTTATCTCCGTTTTGCAGAGTTTCTCAGAAAAGTTTGGCAAAGTTAGGAGGTCTTTAGATAACTTCCAAAACTTTTTGAAGATTTTTTTTGAGGAAGACCTTCAAAAGTTATGCCTTAGAACGTTTCCCTGCATCTCATTGCAGGAGGTAACATCAAAGGTATAGCTACCTGACCCATATCTCCAAATTCTATGTGAAGGTTATTTTTCCACAATTCCACACGTATCCTTCAACTGCCTGTTTCTCAGTAATATACAATTTCGCAATTGGGATGCGCCGATGCAAATTTGTCGAGCTTACTCTGAGGGATACGGGTATTAAAGCAGCGAAGTACCGAAAGCGAAGGCAAAGCGGCCACCTCACTGAGGGAAGAAACACCTGTATTGGAGATGTCGAGGTGGCGCAGGGCGGTCAGGGTTGCCAGGGGTTTCAGGTTGCGGGCAGGCGTGCCCGAGCAACTTACTTTTTCGAGACTGCTCAATCCCGTCAGCGAAGTCAGGTCTTCGACAGGCGTATTACTCAGGTCAAGCACCCGAAGTTTTTTGAGCCGGGCAATCGGGGTGATGTCGGAGATGGGATTTTGCGGAAGGATCAGCTCGCGAAGATTGGGCAGATTTTGAACAGGGCTGATGTCCCGGATCGCCGTGCCCGTGAGCGACAGGCGCTGGAGCCTGAACAGGCGCGAGACAGGCGCGAGGGACTGAATACCCGACTGCGCCCCTACCTGAATCTCCGGCAACAGCAGGATGCGGTGCAGCGCTTCACGCGAGGGCTTTTCTCCGACAGCGCCTGTAATTGAGGCCAGCAAGTCACGC
>RDXT01000036.1 GCA_004292985.1 Bacteroidota bacterium | reverse complement strand
GGCGGTGTCGCGCTTCGATACGCCTCGAAGACTCGGCTACCCCCACGGGGGCAGGTCAGCGTGACACCGGGGCTGTTCCTGTCACCCTGACTTGTCCCCTTGGGAGTAAGGCTAATTAGCCTGTATCGAAGGGTGACTCTGTGGTGTCGCGCTTCGATACGCCTCGAAGACTCGGCTACTCAGCGTGACACCGGGCGCTACCTGTCACCCTGAGTAAGCCTTGCAAGGCTGTATCGAAGGGTGACTCTACGAAGGGTGACACCGCTCTACATCCCCAGCACACAGCGCTCCTTTTTCAGCAAATCCAGCTCGTTGATGGCATTCATGCGGCTGCGCTCGTTGTCGAAATCGCCTTTGTACTGCGCGCGCATGTCCTTGCGCTTCATGGCTTCGAGGAAGCGGCGGGCGTCTTCCATCGTTTCCAGCAGCAGGGGCGGCACCTGGCGCGGGTTGCCTGCGCTGTCTTTGGCGACCATGGTAAAATAGGAAGTGTTGGTGTGTTTTTCTACGCCTGTTTCTACGTGCTGCGCGATCACGCGGATGCCCACGACCATCGAGGAGCGGCCCACGTAGTTGACGCGGGCGTGCAGGGAGACCAGTTCGCCGACCTCCACCGGAGCGCGGAATTCCACCGCATCTACCGAAACCGTGACGCAGTAGCCCCCGGCGTGTTTGGCGGCGCAGACATAGGCGATTTTGTCCATGAGGGAGAGGAGGATGCCCCCGTGGATTTTGCCGCCAAAGTTGGCGTAGGCGGGGATCATGAGTTCGGTGAGGGTGGTCTGGGAAAAGGAAACAGCGCGGGCTTCGGTCATGGGTGGTTTTTTTGGGGGAAGATACGAAAAAATAGGGTCACCCTTCGATACGGTCCTGTTGACCTACTCAGGGTGACATGTAGCGTCCGGTGTCATCCTGAGTGCCGAGTCTTCGAGGCGTATCGAAGGGTGACACTACACCTTAGGCCTTCTAATAGTGCCGTAGGCAAGTACCTTTGCAAAGCATATAAGCCCATGCTGCTTGCATATATATGCGTATAAAACCCTGCATATATATACACATGCCTACTTCCTATATTTTCCGGCGCTGGCACACAAGAAATACAAAAGGAAAACTCCTGCAAAAAACAAAAAGACAAAAAGCCTAAAAATCAACCCCGCAAGCGGGACTGAGATGCGCTCAGATGGACCGGGCAAGGCGGAAGCCGAGGTAGTGGCCGCGATCGCCGGGGTGCCAGCGGCCGCGGCTCGACACGCGGGCGCCAGCCGCGCGGTTGACCCAACCGCCCCCGCGGAACACGCGGTACTCGCCATCGGGAGGTCCTTGGGGGTTCGTCTGTTCGCTGGAAGGATATTCGCCATACCAGTCGCTGCACCACTCCCACACATTTCCACTCATGTCATAGAGGCCCAGGGCATTTGGCTTTTTCTCCCCTACCGGGTGGGTCTTGCTTCCGCTATTGTCGCTGATCCAGGCATAGTTTCCCAGTTCCTTTTCATTGCTGGTTCCTGCCCATTTAGTCCGGTTCTGCGATCTGCCCCCTGCTGCGTATTCCCACTCCGCCTCAGTAGGCAGTCTCCACCCCTGCCCCGTCTGTGCCTTCAGCCATTCGCAGTAAGCTGTCGCATCCTTCCAACTGACGTTGATTACAGGCCGCTTGCCACGCCCCCAGCCTTTATCTAAGGGCTTTTCTATGCCTGCGGCTTCACAGTAAGCATCATATTCCTCAAATGTTACCGGGTACTTACCCAAGTAAAAATCACTCACCTTTACCTTATGGATAGGTTTTTCACTATCCTCCCCCTCCTCACTCCCCATCATAAACTCGCCGCCCTTAATCAGAAGCATTTCGGGGAGGGGGAAACCGATTCTCTTCAAATAGGAGTCTCCCTGAAAAAGCCTGACATATATTTGTGGGTTCTTTTGCTGTATGGCAAGTTGAAGAGTTACTTCCTCCCTTACTTCCAATTCTTCTTCGGCCTCTGTTGTATATTCGCTGTCGGGGTGTTTTTTCAAAAAATTGCGCAGGCCTTCTACGCTTATGTTTTCGCTCAGCTTTTCCCAATCCCGCTGTGCGCTGACTCGCAGCAGCCATTTTGCCTCATCAGAGTACTTCCGTTTGGGAAATGCGCGCAGGTACTCTCGGAATCCCGTGTCGTCTTTGGCAATTTTTTTCCATAGTGCCTCATCAAGCGCATCTGCTTTTGTATTCGCTTTCTGGCTGAAATGGCCCCGGGGATATTGGGCGAGAAACTGCTGGTAGGCCTCCAGGGTGTTGGTAGCTTCGGCTACGCCCCAGGCGATGCGCTCTTCTTTGGTGGCGGGTGGGGATATGACTTCGGCAGGTTGTTTTTCCGGCCCTTCGACGATTTTTTCCGGCCCTTCGACAGGCTCAGGGACCGGAGTGAGAGAAACGGCTTTTTTCCGAAACACCATCTGCCCCTCCTGGTCGTTCAGGCCGTACAGATAGGCGCTGATGGGCTGCTGCTTATCCACAAGGCGGGGCACGGTTTTCTTTACATGCAGCTCCATATCTTCTGCAGGAATCTCTAACTCAGGCGAGTTACTCAAAAAACTGAGCAGTACCCGCGCAAAGGGGCTGTGCTGGCCGTGTGCACCATCTCTCACCGTCTGACCACTGCGGCCAGAGGCCAGCACTCGCCGGGAAGGGAAGAGGTCTGCATTCGCCGCAAAGCGATTGTCTTCCTCGCTACTTCTGCGCACAAAATCACCCGAAAAACAGGCGTCGGCAATCAGGTAGATGTGATGCGCGTGGATGTCGCGCAAAATGCCCCAGATGTCGTCGTGCGAAACCAAAGACCCTACGCGCGTGCTGGCATCGCGGGGAATCCAGTAGCCACGTGTGCCCCGGATGTCGCCATGCCCGGCAAAATAGACCAGCAGGTTATCCACATCTGTGAGCTTATTTGTGCCATGCGCAGTAAAAGACTCAAACTGCTCCAGAATTTCCTCCCGCGTGGCCGCCTGGCCCAGCAGTTGGTGCTGCGGCTGCAAGCTGAAGTAGTATTTTTCGGTCATCAGCTTCGCAAAAGCCTGTGCGTCGTACTCGGCATTATTGAGCGTCGGCCAGGTTTTGGAATCGGCATACCCATCCACCCCAATCACCAACAGGTGGTTGCGACGCTGTGTCTGTCCAGGTATTTCTGTGTCGGGCGTAAGACCTCTGTTGTTGCTGTCGGGCATGAAGGCGTGAAATATCCATCAAAGAAGCGAAATATCCGGTAGCTTGTCAAGATGAGCGGGTACTGCATTTTGACACTTTGTGGTAATAGGGAATGTGTTTAATTGAAGCTAAAATCCTTTCGAATATGCAGCTACCTGTTTGGATTCTTGTATGTATGGCGCTCGCTGGCTCAGGCCGCCAGGTGCCGCCTGCGCTTCAGCCTGTGAACCCGGTCATTGGAGACGAGAGTTTCGTGGCCACTTTTGGCCGCCAGCCCCGTCCCGAAGAGGAGCAACTGCGCGTGTACACCCACCTGCGCTACGTGGAGCAGTTGCTGCGAAAGCAGTCACCCGCCCACCTCTCGGAGGCTCAGCAGCAACAACGCAGCCGGGTGCTCGACCACCTCAAAGCGTATTATGAGCGGGGCGTTTTTCCGGCGAATTATGACTATCCCGGCGAACGAAAGCCTTGTTTTATTGACCGCGATGGCAACATCTGCGCGGTGGGTTACCTGGTAGAGCAGACGGCGGGCAGAGCGCTGGCAGAAGCGATCAACCAGCGCCATCAGTACAGCAGGATTTCAGAAATGAAGGACCTGCCTGAACTCTCTGCCTGGGCAGAAAGCGCTGGTCTCACGCTGCGGGAATGCGCCATGATACAGCCCGAATATGTGCCACCGGGTGCTATTACCAAAGACTACGCTACCCGGTCTGCACTTGTGGGTGGTTTGAACATCGCTACAACCCTCGTGCAGCAAAAAGCAACGCCTGCGCCGCGATGGGTGTCAGTGCTGGGAATGGCAGGCGGTGCTTTTGCGTTTTATGATGGCTATAGTCATTTTATTGATCCCTATTATGGCACCTACATTATCCCTCAGGGAGAAAACACCTTATCGCTCATCAACATGGCGAGCGGCAGCACTGCGTTTTTGCTGAGTACCTGGCACCTTTTTCACCGGGAAAAGGCTTCCCAGAATCGCAAAGCGGACATTGGCTTTTTTCAGACAGCTTCTCGGACAGGGGTGGGGAGCGGGATTGTGTTTACGCGGCGGTTTTAGGGGGGGTCTTCGTGGTACCACCCTTCGATACAGCCTATTTAGGCTTACTCAGGGTGACAGGTAGTGCGTGGTGTCACCCTTCGATACGGTCCTATGGACCTACTCAGGATGACAGAACAGCCCCGTGTCATCCTGAGTAGCCGAGTCTTCGAGGCGTATCGAAG
>RDXT01000035.1 GCA_004292985.1 Bacteroidota bacterium | reverse complement strand
TTACGCGGTGCTGGCCGCTGCGATAGCCATAGGGCACGCCCAACGCACTCAGATCAATGTCTAAGCGGGCATCGGAGCTATCCTGCTGGAGATAGGTAATGGGAAAGTGGTAAATGGTGTCAATGTGGTCATATACAGCGGCATAAGGGATGGTTGCACCCGAAGTACCTGCGCTGACGCCGAGCACGGTTGCCTCCAGGGTTGCGTTGTTGCGGCGGTAGTGACGCACCACATTATTCAACTGGGCAATACCGAGGTTGATGCCGTCCAATTCCTGAAAGGCAATGTCGGTGAGGCTGTTCCACTGGCCGGGGCAGCTAAAAGGATTTCCTCCGCCAAAAATACAGGCCGTGATAAAAGAAGTGAAATAGCCTGCGTTGTTGGGGTTGAGCACATCGCGGGTTTCCTGGGTGCCGATGGGCAGGGTGGCGTAGTTCCAGGTAGCGTTTGCGCCTGCCTGGGCAAAATTGAAGGCACCAAGACCTGTGGTGCTGCTGCTGATGACAAAGGTATCTCCAATAGCGGCGTAGCTGCTGCCGGGATACGTAACCTGCGCGTGTAACATCAGGGGAAACAACGCTGCGAGGAGTACTGCTTTTTTCATTGGGAAGGTTTGTTTGGGTAAAAGACAGCATCTGACAGCGGGTGTTGCTGCAAAGGCTGCGATCAGAAGATATGTTGCTGCAAATACGGACTTTCTGTTAAACGAACATCAGGCCCGTATATTTCTCTAAACGAGTTCAGCGGCCGCTTCGATGTGGAGTTCATCAAAGTTTTTATCCGTTTCGAATACATATACCTGCGGCTGCTTTACAGTAGGGGTTGTGGTGCCGTTTCCATTCAGCTTTTTGATGCGGAATTTTTCTCCATCCGCTTCTCCGGTAGCGGGCACAAAGGGAAATCCATGCAGCAGGAAGCGGAATTTGCCATATTCGGAGTTAAAGCGACCTGATTTAAGTTGTTGGATATCAGCACTTTTCCCATCCGAACGCAAGGTAAAACTTCTCACCATAAAATTCCCCTGCTCATGGTCGTAATAGTCGCCCGCATCTTCATAGAGCTGGCTGGTATAGGGCCCTGTGGAATAAAAGACATGCATATCCAGCACCTCGATCTCGCTTTCGCCCACATATTGCATCACCGGATAATGGGGCAGAATACAGCCTGCACGTACCCAGAGCGGAAAGGTGTCGAGCGCAGCTTCGGCCCAGAATTCTTTCCCTCCCTCCACACATTCGCGGGTAAAATAGTTGTACCATTTACCCTTGGGCAGGTACATAAAGCGCCCCTTGGCACCGGGGGCGGCGATCGGGCAGCTCACCAGATCAAATCCCAGCGAAAACTCTTCCATCCGGTAATAGGTCTCCGGATCGTGCTGGTCGTGAAATACCAGGGGCAGGATCATGGGCGTGCCCGAACTGGTATGCCGCCAGAAAGCGGTATATATATAAGGTAACAGCTGGTAGCGCAGTTCGATGGCTTTTTTAATGGCAGCGGTATAAGGCATACCGAAGGTCCAGGGTTCCTGCCCGGCGTGGTCGCCTGAGGAGTGGTTCCGGAAAAACGGGTGCAGCACAGCGAGCTGTGTCCAGCGGGTGAGCAACTCACCGCTGCAATCGCCGATAAATCCGCCGATGTCCGAGCCGACAAAGGCCAGCCCGGAAATGCTCATGCGCTGGCACTGGATATTGGCCATCCAGAGGTGGCCCCAGGTGGAGAGGTTGTCTCCGGTCCAGGTGGCGGCGTAGCGCTGCATGCCCGCATATCCGGTACGGGTAAGTGAAAAGGGCCTGCGCGGGAAAATGGTCTTTTTGAGGCCCGCATGGGTGGCACGCGCCATTTGCATACCATAGACATTGTGTGCCTTGCGGTGGCTGCAGCGGTGGCCGTCGTAGTTGTGGCGGGTGTCGTTGGGAAACGTGCGCCGCTCCATCAGAGAAGGCTCGTTCATGTCGTTCCAGATGCCCCGGATGCCCGCAGAGGCATACTCCTCCACTTTTTCGGCCCACCACTCCCGCGCACGGGGATCGGTAAAGTCCGGGAAATGGCAGGCGCCCGGCCAGGCGTCTCCCTGCATCAGTGGCCCGTCAGCCCTGCGGCAAAAAAGGCCCTTCTCCAGTGCTTCCTGGTGAATGGCATAGTTCCGGTCAATTTTTATCCCCGGATCGAGGATGGTAACCGCCTTAAATCCATCGGCCAGCAACTCGGCAATCATGCGCCGGGGATCGGGAAAACGCTCTTTGTCCCAGGTAAAGCAGCGAAATCCGTCCATGTGGTCTATGTCCAGGTGGATCGAATCGCAGGGAATGCGGCGGGTGCGGAACTCTGCTGCCAGCTGCTGCACCGCCGACTCGGGGTAGTAGCTCCACCTCGACTGGTGGTAGCCCAAAGCCCAGAGCGGCGGCAATTCGGGGCGGCCCGTCAGGTGCACATAGCGCTCAGCCACATTCAGCAGTTCGGGGCCGTAGATAAAGTAGTAATTCATCTCGCCGCCCTTGGCCCAGAAGGTGCAGACATCGCCGCGCTCATAGCCGAAGTCGAAGCGGGTGCGGAAGGTATTGTCGAAAAAGATTCCGTAGGCCAGACTATGGTGCAGGCCGTAGAAAAAAGGGATGTTTTTGTAGAGAGGGTCGGTGGTCCGCTCGAAGCCATACATGTCCGAACCCCAGTTTTCGAGCCTCAGGCCCCGGAGGTTGGAGCGGTCGGGTTTGTCGCCCAGGCCGAAGAAGTTTTCCTGTTCAGAGATTTTTTTGCTGCAAAAGACCACGTTTCCGCCATATTCTTCGTGGGTTTGCCAGTAAAAGCCACGCTCGTCCTGCGAGATCAGTACGCCCGCCTTGTTGTACATGGAGCAATGCAGGGTGCGGTTGATCACACATCGGATCTGGTCGGTCTCCAGCTGGTATTCGTCGCCCACACTGGTCATAAAGGCGCGTACCTGGGGGTCCGGCTTAAAGGCAGGGTCTATCGCATATGAAAAGTCTGCGTCGAAACGCCCCTCGGGCGCGAAGCGGAACCTCAGAATCTCAGGTGAGATTACCGAAATTTCAAGTACGGTCTCCGCGCAATACAAAATGAAACGGTTTTCCTGGCGCTCCCAGCGCTGTACCAGTTGAGGGGCCCGTTTGCCGTGGCGATTCGCATCCATGAACGTTTTTCCTGTTTCCGACGTTCTTCAAAGGTATAAATAACTATATAACCGGAAAACACCTGTCTCCGAAATAATCAAACAGGCGCGGCCTGGTGATATTCCCAGAGACGCTCCGCCGGGCGGCCATAGACCTCCCCCATCGTGATGCCCCGCTGGCGGCAGCAGTCTTCCAGAATGCTGCGGAAATGAGCGGCTACGGAGCCGACAAAGTCTGCCGGAACACCCTCATAATGGCCCATTTTGCAGATCGTAGTCTCTAAAAACAGCATCAGCCGGGCATGTACCATCTCACGAATGGCAGGAAAAGCGATCAGGTCGCTTACATAGGGGCATAACTGAGACAAGCGCTGCCCCGGACGGCTGCTTTGATACACCGAAGTGCGTATTTCTAACAGGGTGGCCCCTTCTGCTGCCTGAATATAGTCCCCTACCCCCGGCTCAAAGTCACCCTGCAGGCATCCTTTGAGCAAATGCTTCCCCAAATCTGTGCCCGACCCCTCATCTCCCAGCAAATACCCATGCCCTCCCCTGCGCAGGGTAATCTGCTCCGCTTCATAGCGACATGCATTGGAACCTGTGCCTAAAATGGCAACAATCCCCGCATTGCGGCCCGAAACGCGCAAGGCAGCATGCAAATCGTTGTGGATAACTATCGCGGAATGGGGAAAAAAAAGATGAAGCAAATCGTACATCTGCACCTGCTGGGGCGCTCCGCTGATGCCTGATCCGTACAAAAAGACCTGTTCGGGCTGGAGTTTTCCAAGCTGCCGGACTGCGGCTCCCAGCGTTTCGCGGAGGGCTTCGGCGCTCATGCTGTTGGGATTGAGGCCCGCGGTGCGGAGGCTTTGCGGCGCTCCGTCCTGCCCCAGGTACTGCCAGTCCGTTTTGGTAGAACCACTCTCCGCAATGAGGATATTTTTCAAGCGGCTCATTTTACTTCACGGGCCTTTTGCAGGATATAATTCAGCTTTTCTACGTCCTGGTCATTCAGTTGCAGCACTCCGCTGAAGGTTTTGTACTCGTCAGTCTCATAGGACGCGCCCGGGGATAGCTCCAGAGAAATTACAGTTTCAGGACCACCCTGCCCGCAGAAAAAGCAGGAACTGAAGGGCGTTTTCGACAAAAAATAAGCGCCTTCTTCCAGCTTAATCACATACCCCGCAACCCGTATCTCCTTGCCTGCCAGAGACTTAACGGTATCGCTGAATACCGGAAAAAGAAACAACTGGTCAAACTGCTCGTAGTATTTTTTTTCGAAGGTA
>RDXT01000034.1 GCA_004292985.1 Bacteroidota bacterium | reverse complement strand
AAAGGTTCTGTTGGCACAGTAGTTCACGTTTACGAAAACAAAGACGCTTACGAAGTTGAGTTTATGGTAAACGATTCAAGTATAGTTGAAACGGTTTCAAGTAATCAAATTGACGAAAAAAAGTAAAATGAAGATACCAAACAACAACAAGTCTTTTGTAGCAGACAGTAAAATTACTGACTACCTGCTAAGTGAAACTCACGAAAAAGGTAAACATAAAGCATCCTTTTTCAAACGTTTTGGCTTCGATATAGCAGACATTGACAACTTTAAATACTCACTTATTCAACATTCAATTGATAGAGAAATTGAAGAAACAAAATATTCAGAGTTCGGGATTAAATATGAATTGAAGTGTGAAATCAAAACTCCTGACAAAAGGAATCCTTGCATAGTGACCGTTTGGATAGTTGAGAACGGACAAGAAGAACCAAAATTAGTAACGGCTTATCCTGCATGAAAACGTCAAGTCTTTGCAGCCACACACTGAGCCTCCACCCTATTTTCCCACCAGACATACCCCTTAATTAAGGTGGATGGTAAAATGAACTTCTTCCAAGCGCGGCAGAGCAAAGCCTCTCTCGTGTATGTGATACGCCCTACGATCACGTAGCCACCTATCAAATAGATGCCCATATTCGCGGACGCGGGCCTCTCTCGCGTATGTGATACGCCCTACGATCACGTAGCTACCTATCAAATAGGTGCCCATGTCCCCGGTACGGGTTTCTCCATCGCGTATGTGATACACCCTACGAGATTGATCAAATTACGTAGCCACCTATCAAATAGGTGCCCATATTCGCGGGCGCGGGTTTCTCATTTTTTCTGTTTCGCTAACTGAAGGGTGTATGCTTTGACCCGGTCTGTTTGGCTGAGGTAATCCTCTATGCTTTGGGCCACGTAATGATCGGGCAAAATGCCTCTTTCATCGGGCAGGGAGGTGGCCGACGATACGTGTGTGTTGTTGGCCACATAATATTCCAGTTTTGTATGCCTGAGCCTGCATACCTTCTGGCCTGCCGAACAAAACTGGTTGGAACCCAGCTCCTCACCGACGATGGTACCGAGCTTGAGTACTTTCACCAGCGACATAAAATGTCCGGTCGTGGAATTGCCTAAGCCATCTATCATCACATAGAGTTTTCCTTTGTATCGGTTTTCAAAAGGCGCAATCACTTCTTCGCCTTCGATTTTTCCGGTTTTCCCTTCAAACTCCACACGGGAAAAATACACAAAGGGTTTCCGGGCCAGGTAGCGCAGCAGGTGGATGCTTGCCACCTGAGAGCCGCCGCCGTTCCAGCGGAGATCGAGGATCAGGTTTTTGACTCCTTTGTCCTGGAGTTCGGCCATGCTTTTGTCCACAAATTCCTTAAAAACATCGAATCTGTCAAACGGGTAGTAATTAAACGTAGTGATGCTCATGACAGCCGTTTGGGCATCGTCTGAAAACTCCAGACAGAGTTCGTCCAGGCAAGGGTAAATGGGATTTCCGGGCGGGTTGATATTACCTTCGGCTTTGTTTAGGGTAACCGGCCTGTCACTGCCTTTGAGCATCAGGGTATAGGTCTCCGGAAAGCCGAGCGCATAGGGAATCAGCATCGTGGACCGCATATTAAACACATGCTGTTGGGTCGTCTGTATATATCCCTGCGCCGGAATGTGCAGGTAGATGTCCGCCAGCAGTTTGTCCACCGCCACGCCATTGATGCTCACGATTTCCTCTTTTACCTGTATTTTCCCTGTATTGTTCAGAGGGTCAATGACATACAGCCGTTGATCCACCACGCGCGTAAGGATGGGAAAGCGTAGTGCGAGGGGCAACATTTCATTTTCGACAAAAAACCGGCTTATGTCCGTATGCGAGCAATGCACACTTGCAACGATCTCGCTGCAATGCCACATAAACTCCCCATAGGTCGTTTTTTCGGTGATGAGCGCTTTCTTTTGCGCTACGACCTTCCGGAAATCCGTTTCCGTAATAAACTTGAGCGCGTTGGGGTGGACCTTCAGCAGCGTTTCGGCCAGTTGATCCAGGTCCTCCCGGTATGCTGTTGGAGAAAACACCTTTACAAAACGCTCGCCCGGTTTTTCCATCGCTTTTTCGGGGTATTTGATCCGTTCGATCTGGTCTTCTGCAACAAAATTATCAGGGTTCATGGCCAGCGACGTTTCATAATTTGCCAGCGCAAGCTCTTTTTCCCCCGCTTGCAGATATGCCTCGCCCAGGCTGTCATACGCATTGGCAGAATGGGGAAACTCCTGTACGATCAGTTTGAATATTTCGATGGCATCCTTCAGTTGCTTATTCCACAGCATCGTGTACCCATACATGGTGAGCTCATCTTCGTTCTCAAAATTATACTCCCCCGGGTTCTCTTTTTTCAGTTGATGGTACAGCGCAATCCGGTCACCCACAGGCAAATGATCATACGCTTTGATCTTTTGAACAATGGATTGTTTGGGAGCATCACCTCCTTGGCTCTCCCCTGAGGCTTCTGCCGGTGATTTTGAGAGCTTGTTAAGCCCGCAGGACAAGATCCCAAGGCAGGCGCACACAAGCCAAACCCGGGAAATGGCACGTAATTTCAGCATCGTTTTTTTCTTAATGGATACACATCTGTACCCACAAAGCTGCCATTCTTCCGCAAGGAAATCCCTTTCTGTATGTAAAAGAATGTAACCCGAAGGTAAAAGAACAGGGGACAGGGAGCAGGGAACAGGGTTCAGGGGACAAGGTTCAGGGAACAGTTGCGCTCGTGAGTGGTCTCCGACCCGAAACGAGCTTTCCATACTCTTTTCAACACTCAATCTCCAGTCTTATATCTTGTGTCTTGTGTCTCAAGTCTTGTGTCTCACCTCTCCCGCGCCCAATAATCCACCACCAGCACCTCCTCCATATGCGGCCGTAGCACCTCCTGAAAAGCCAGGTGCGCCGGATGCAGCTGATACTCAGCCAGATCCTGCTCCGAGTGATAGCTCAGCAAAAAGCAATGCGTCAGCCCCCGGTTCAGCATTTCGGGGCTGTTATTGATGCCCCATTCAAAGGCAGCAATCTGGGGCACCTGCCCATGCAGGGCAGCAAAGGTATCCGCCACGTGCTGCACCTCCGCAGGCGTGGAGCCGGGCTTAAAAGAGAAAAGGACAAAGTGACGAAGCATATTTCAGGGAACAGTTATCAGGGAACAGGGAACAGAAATGCGGTCGCTGCCTGTCCCGCTTGCGGGAAGCTTCTCGAAGCGCCGCAAAACAGGGATCAGCGTTTCAAAGCCCCGCAGGGGCGCAATCTGTCAGCAAGGGGTGCAGCCCCTTGTCAAGGAACAGGGTTCAGGGAACAGGGAACAGAAATGCGGTCGCTGAGGCTCTCGAAGCGCGCCGCAAACAGGGAACAGAAATGCGGTGGGTGCCTGTCCCGCTTGCGGGAAGCTTGTCGAACCCCCGCAAAACACCTCCAGTCTTACCTCTTGTGTCTTGCGTCTTGCCTCTTACATCTCACATCTCGCGTCTCCCCTCACAACATTTCCATCGGATCCTCCACCACCCGATAGTTCTCATGAAAAGTGGCCATACGCGCCATATCTTCAGGACTGATCTCAAAATCAAAAATCCCAAAATTCTCCTGCAGCCGCGCGGGGTTCGATGACTTGGGGATCGTGGACACGCCCAACTGTACCGCCCAGCGGAGGATGATCTGGGCGGGGGGTTTGCCGTAGGCGGCAGCGAGGGCCTGGAGGCGCGGATCGCCCATTTTCTGGCCGCGCACGAGCGGCGAATAGGCCTGCAGGACCGTGCCCTGCGACTGGCAACGCTGCATCAGCGGCTCCAGAAAGAGCCAGGGGCTAAACTCCACCTGGTTTACGGCGGGCACTACCTGCGCGTAGCCTTTCAGCTCGTCGAGAAAAGGCTCCAGGTAGTTGGCGACGCCGATAGCGCGTACTTTCCCTTCGGCGTAGAGCCGCTCTATGGCCTGCCAGGTGGCTTTGCGGGAGGTTTTGATCGGCCAATGCACGAGGTAGAGGTCTATGTAGTCGCCGCCGAGTTTCTTCAGGCTGGCATCGAAGGCCCGCAGGGTCTGGTCGTAGCCCTGCTCGGCGTTGTGGACTTTGGTCGTGACAAACAGCTCGCTGCGGGGAATACCGCTGCTGTTGACCGCATGGCCGACCTCGGTTTCGTTGCGGTACATGGCCGCCGTGTCTATGAGGCAGTAGCCAATTTCGAGGGCCTGGGAAACAGCGGCTTCAGCTTCGCTGCCATACATGTCCCAGGCGCCCAGCCCCAACAAGGGCATCGCAATGCCATTGTTGAGGTGGGTAAACGCCTGATTGTGGGGGAATGTTACCATGTTTCGAGTCCGAGGAGTTTTTTGCCCAGATCGTTCAGTTCAGCCGTTTCATAGCGGGTTTGTTCCCAGTTGC
>RDXT01001000.1 GCA_004292985.1 Bacteroidota bacterium | reverse complement strand
ACGCCCAACAACTCGGTGTATCTGAAAACGCTCTACACCCGTACCAACGAAGTTCAGAAAAATTCGGAGTTTGAATTGACTATGCAGATTGGGGCGGCCCTCCCGCTGGAGCAAACGCCAACATCGGGCCGGTTTGCACGCGGATCGGGTGAGTTGGACCAGGCTTACACCAACGAAATCGAGAATCTGAGCAGCTACACCTTTGGCACGCGCAACCGGTTTGGCAAACTCTCGACCGATGTGTATGGCACCTACTCGCGGGCGGCTACGACCCTCAATAACTTCGATGCCACGTTTGAGAACCCAACCGACACCGAGCCGCGCCTATCGCTTCGGTACAACACGGCCCCGTATTTTTTCGAGATTTTGCCCGAAGATCCTGCCTTCGCCAGCAACCCCGAAATCTACAAACTCCGCAACCTGAACTTCACCAGCGGAACTATCGAGGAAAACCTGCGGGAAATCAGTGCCGACCTCCGCTATGATTTGAAGCTGGGGGCCACACCAGCGTACATCAAGTTCGGTGGTCGCTACCGGGATCGGTCGAAGATTGTTGATCGCTCGCGGGATTCCTACGATTTGAGTTTTGGCGGGGTTACCGTTCCTAACAACAATGCCTATTCGCTCACTCCGTTTTTCTTCCCGGTTTCGGTGCCTGCTCAGGGCGGTGCGCAACCGTTCGTACACGGCGTGGTGAACAAGTTTAAAGAGTTTATCGAAACGCCGGGCGTGATTCAGAACCGTCAACGGTTGATTTACGATACTCTCGTCACCCAGCAGCAAATGTATGTCAACGACATCAACAACAGCGAGGGCGTACTGGCGGGCTACGCGATGGGCGTGATCGATTTCCGCAAGCTGACGATCATCGCCGGTCTGCGCATGGAGCAAACAACCACCGAATCGAACCGGACGGCGACAACTCAGTTTCGGGGGCGGCTGGTGCCATCGAACGTCTTCCTGAGGAATACCTATACGAGCCTGCTGCCTTCGATTCAATTGAAATATAACCTCACGTCGAAGTTCCTGATTCGGGCCGCTTGGACTAACACCCTGGGTCGCCC
>RDXT01000999.1 GCA_004292985.1 Bacteroidota bacterium | reverse complement strand
CACACAGAATTTATGCAAAGGAATGCCCTGTCTCCTTTTTCCCCACAGCTTGCAAGTTGCACCAATTTAGCGGTACTTAGGGCGAAGGACTTGACTATTATGATCTTTTGACCCCTATGAAAAAAGTGTATCTCTGGGCATGGGCCCTGACCGAAGTGCTGCTGGCCCTGATGGTGGCCTGCCAGCCTGCAACAGCACCTAAGGAACCCCCTCTCGTGATCCGTGTGGATCCCTCTCAGGCAGCAGCTATTGCTGCCGAAACCCGCAAAAATACCCCCGCTATCCTCGCAGAGGGCCTGACCATGAGCCTCTGGGCCTCTGACTCGCTGGCCCCCGACCCGGTAGCGATGTCCGTGGATGACCAGGGACGTATCTACCTTACCCGTACGGTTCGCCAAAAAAACTCGGAGTTCGACATCCGCGGCCACCAGGACTGGATGACCCCTTCCATTGGCCTGCAAACGACCGAAGACCGCCGCGCATTTCTGCACAGCACCTTTGCCCCCGAACTCAGCCTTAAAAATGCCTGGCTCAAGGACCTCAACGGCGACGGAAGCCACGACTGGAAAGACCTGGCCGTAGAAAAAGAAGAAGTATGGCGCCTCGAAGACTCCACCGGCGACGGCTACGCAGATAAAGCCACCCGCATTGTCCATGATTTTAATGATGAAATCACCGATATCGCCGGAGCGCTGCTGGTACGCGAAAAGGATATGTTTGTCGGCGTAGGCCCCGATATGTGGCGCATGGAAGACAAAGACGGCGACGGAATTCCTGAGCAGAAAACCTCGATCAGCACAGGCTATGCGGTGCACATCGGCTTCAGCGGCCACAACATGTCGGGTGCAATCGAAGGCCCTGACGGCAAAATTTACTGGAATATGGGCGACATCGGGGCAAATATCACAGCCCTCGACGGTAAAAAATATGCCCACCCCAATGAAGGGATCATTGTACGCTGCAACCCCGACGGCAGTGATTTTGAGGTATATGCAGCCGGTCTGCGAAATACCCACGAGTTTGTATTTGACGAATATGGCAACCTGATCAGCTCCGACAACGAC
>RDXT01000998.1 GCA_004292985.1 Bacteroidota bacterium | reverse complement strand
GGCATAAAACTCAACCCGCTCCACCGATCCGATCAGGTCGGAGGCCGCAGCCGTGACCTGAATCTGCTTGTCTTCCAGAAACTCGGACAGGTCCGTGGGCGAAAGGAGGCTAACCTTGGGCGCAACCCGCGGGCCGCTGCCTGAAATCAGATATACCTGATCTTCATCGGAATAGCTGCCATTGTCCACGCGTAACGTAAGCAGATAAACGCCCTCTACCAGGGCCGATACCGCAGGCTGCGCTGCCTGGGCATCTGAAAAGACCAGCTCCGAAGGGCCATAGACCTGTGTCCAGGCATAGGACAGTCCCAGACCGCCGGGATCGGAGCTGTTGCTGCCATTCAGCAGGGTGGTATCCTGGGGAAGCACCACAAGGATATTTTCACCTGCATCGGCTACGGGTTGGTCATAGGTCAGCGGTGATACATAGGTAAAAGTGAGTTTACCCAGGTTCATTTCTCCATTGTCAAAACTCAGCCTCAGGACCTGCTTTCCGCTTTTGAGGGGAATCGTGCTGACAGTTTTGCTGGTCCAGCTATTCCACCCGCCCGAATGCGAAACCGTGATATTTCCCCGGAGAGAATCACCGTTCAGGTCTAAGCGGAAAGGACCGCCACCCGCCGTATTGCCGCAGGCATAGCGGAAACTGAGGGTATAATAGCCCGCCTGCTGCACGTCTATGGTATATTCCATCCATTCTCCGGCAGCAGTCCAGCCTACAGTAGCCCCTTCGGAGGGGTGTGCGCTTACGTCCACAGATTCATTTTCCCGGAAATCGCCGTTGTTGCCGGGGGAATTGTCGCTGTAGGCAATGCCCTGACCCGACCCGCCTTCAAACAGGTCATAGACTCCCGCCTGAAATGTACCCGGAATCGCAATCGGCTCACCTGCATAGGGCAACTGCTCTCCGACAGTCAGGGTAAGTAAGTTACTCACCTGAAAGCGATCGCCGTCGTAGAGTTTTGCATAAAATCCATGTGTACCCGCCGCGAGGTTGCTTACCTGAAACGCATACGGGGCCTGCAGGATTTCACCGATGAGGCTGTCGCCGTCGAATATCTCAAT
>RDXT01000033.1 GCA_004292985.1 Bacteroidota bacterium | reverse complement strand
AAACCTCCCCTCAGGCGTGACCAGCATCCAGCGGCGGTCGTACAAAAGTCCTCTGGGGGTAAGCATTGCCTCCGTGAGCGAAATTCCGCCCAAAGATTTGATAGGATACGTATAAATTCCGGTGAGTTGCATGAGGGAAAGTAAGCAGAGTTTTGCGAGATCTGCAAGTATCCAGGCGCACCGCTGGTGAGCGGTCTCCGACCCGAACCTCCCGCTCCGTGAAACTTCGTGTCTCTGTGCCTCTGTGTAAAACCAACCTCACCCACGCACCGCCCCCATTTTGCATTTCCCGCCCGCTTCGTACCTTTGCTCCATGCCGCTCTCTGCCACCGACCAACTGATCCAGCTTCTCGAACTGCTTGCCATCGAACGGGAAGAGGATATCCGCCAGTATAAGGAAATGGTCCTCGACCGCTCGCTTAAAGAGCGCGTGCAAAAAGGAGTAACCTGGTACCCGGCCACCATGCGGCGCATGTACCTCGGCATGGGCGACCGCGTAACGATCGAAATCGAACGCACAGGCGAAGCGAAAAAAACAGATGTTTTTCAGTCCGGAAGCGTCATTTCCCTCTTCGGAATGCTCAGCGACCGCGAAGTAGGCCGCTACTCAGGGGTGATTGCAGCCATCCGCCCCACCACCATGCGCATTGTGCTGGGCACCGACCAGTTTCCCGACTGGCTCGGAGAAGCCGTGCTGGGCGTGGACATGGAATTCGACGACAAAACCTACCAGGAAATGGTACGGGCAGTGAACCAGGCCATCAGGCCCGGAAACAAACAGCAGCGCCTCGGCGAACTCCGCGAAGTACTGCTCGGCGATACAGCCCCGGAATCCTACGACTGGGTGGTGCGCTACGAGCATCCTTTCCTCAACGATTCCCAGAACAAGGCCGTGCAAAAGGCCCTCCAGGCCCGCGACGTCGCGATTATCCACGGACCGCCCGGCACCGGAAAAACAACCACCCTCGTTTATACCATCCAGGAGGTGCTGAACCATGAGCATCAGGTACTGGTGTGTGCGCCCAGCAACACGGCTGTGGACCTCCTGGCCCTGCGCTGCATCGAAGCGGGCCTCTCCGTGCTGCGCCTCGGCAACCCCGCAAGGGTAGAGGAGGAACTTCTCCGCCACACCCTCGACGGTTCACTCACCGCGCACCCGGATTACCAGGAACTCAAGCGCCTGCGCCGCGAGTCCGAGCAACTCCGCAAGCAGGCCATGAAACTCCGCCAGCGGGGCGGACGCTCCGAAAACCGATATTACACCCTTCAGAAAGAAGCCCGCGAACTCTCCGCCCTCGCCCAGAAAGTGGAGGATTACATTGTATATCAGGTACTTCGCGACACGCAGGTGATCGCCTGCACGCTCACAGGCGCTGCCAGCCAGACCCTCGGCCAGAAGCGCTTTCACACCGTATTTATTGACGAAGCCGGACAGGCGCTGGCCCCCGCCTGCTGGATTCCCATTGCCCGCGCCGGACGGGTTATTATGGCGGGCGACCATCAGCAGTTGCCTCCCACAGTCAAAAGCATCGAGGCGGGCCGCAAGGGCCTCGCGCATACCCTTTTCGAATCCGTGATCGAGCGCAAAGGCGTGGATGTGATGCTGGAGCAGCAGTACCGGATGAACGAGCAGATCATGCGTTTTTCGGGCGAGCAGTTTTACAAAGGCCGCCTGTTTGCCGATGAAAGTGTCCGCGATCATGTATTAGGCCCCAACTTTACCCCCCTGGAATGGATAGATACCTCCGGCTGCGGATTTGAGGAAAGCCGTCACCCGGAGACCCTGAGCGTGTCCAATCCCGACGAGGCACAGTTGCTGCTGCGCCATCTGGCCCTCTTATTTAACCAGATCGAGTCCGAAGTGCCCAGTCTGCTCGAAAATGACTTTTCGGTGGGCATCATTTCCCCCTACAAAGACCAGGTCCGCGCCCTCAATGCCCAGTTGGCCGGAAGCCCGATGCTGGGCAGTTATGAGCGCTTTATTACGGTAAATACCGTGGACGGCTTTCAGGGACAGGAGCGCGACGTGATCTACATCAGCCTGGTGCGCAGCAACCGCAAAGGCGAAATCGGTTTCCTCGGCGATACCCGGCGGATGAATGTAGCCCTGACCCGCGCCCGCAAAAAACTGGTGGTTGTCGGCGACGGCTCCACCCTCAGCCAGCATCCCTTTTACAATGCCTTTTTTGAGTATGCGGAGAAGGCAGGCGCCTACCGGAGCGCCTGGGAGTTGGGGGAGTAAGGGCCGGAGCTTCTGCTTATTCCTTCACAAAATGCTTCACAGCAAAGCGCTCTCCCTGAACGACACGGCAGACATAGACACCTGCGGGCAGATGGCGCACATCGAGTGCCTGCACGTCCTGGCCTGCTGCTGTCCGGCCTTCCATAAGCATACGCCCCTGTATATCGAGGATGTACCACTGGCTTTCTTCGCGGCTGGCAGAAAGTCCCAGGCTAAGCGTGTGCGCCGCCGGATTGGGGGAGAGCGAAAAGGGCAGCGCCTGCACTTCGGGAGCTACCGCAACCTGGCCTTCGCGGTTCAGCCGCCATACGCCGCCTCCATCTGCCAGCGCCCACAAGTGCTGCGGCGTAAGGGCCAGTCTTCCCAGTTCGCTTACAGGCAGGTTGTAGGTAAGGTCAGCCCAGCTTGTTTCGCCTGACTTGAGGCGGAATACCCCTTTGTCCGTAGCTGCCAGCAAAAAATTGTCTGCCACCAGAAACTGCCGCACCCTTGCCGCCTCTATGCCACTGCTCAGGTCCGTCCAGGTGCTGCCGTCGTTGTCAGATACCTTTACCCCGCCACCAATCATGCCGAGGTAGAGTTTGTCCTCAAAAGAGCCGATGGCTGTAGCGCCAAAAAACTGACCGTCAATTTTTTCTGCTACCTGTTCCCAGAACGTGCCGGAGGGCAGGTTAAATTTGCGGATTTTGCTGAAGTTGTTTTGGAATCCGGTGATCACGCAGTACAGATCGCCTTTGTGGCTGATCATAGAGGGCAGTCCGTCGTCAAATGAAAAGCCGAAAAGCCCGCTGTCAAAGTCGCTGATTTGTACTCCCTGGCTGTTGGTGATGAAGCAGGCGGGTGTGCCGCCCAGAGAGCCATATATTACCATGCTGTCGCCTTTGGGAAGGAGCTTGGCATTTGGAGCAATGTCGTAAATGCCTTTTGCGGTCCAGGGGCCTGAGGGGCTGCTTGCCTGATAGATGTCAAGTACGCCAAATACGTTTTCCACCCCCATCAGGTAATTGCTGCCAACGCGGGTAATGTTGAACAGCCGCACTTCATTGCTGATGTTGGCCGGGTTGCTTACGGTCCAGGTGCTGCCCGCATCGTTGCCTTTGCGCACTTCGGTGGCCGTGGTGGAGAGGGCTTCATTTCCCTGGGCAAAAAGGCCATTGTGCACGATCGCATTAACCCCTTGCAGGGAAGCGGTTGTCCAGGGCTGACCTGCGCCGCTGGTTTCATACAAAATGCCCTCATAGCGGCCCAGATACACTTTTGAGCCGTGGCTGTACAAGCCTAAGGTGTTGCCCTGGGTGGGGAGACCCGAGTAGGAATCCTGCCAGCGGCTCTGACCAGGCTTCCAGGTGGCGACTTTTACATTAAAATTGCCGCCATTCTGCGAGAAAACGGTATTCCCTGCCTTGAGAAACCATCCGGGTGCATAGGCATAGGCGCCGCCCACGGTCAGGAGGGTATCGCTGGTAACCTGTGTCCAGTTTGAGCCGCCATTTGTCGAGCGGAAAATATGTTTGTCGAGAACGTAGAGGGTATCCTGAAACTGAGCCATATGTCCTACGTACTGAGCCGCCGGTAGTCCTGTCCCGCTGAATGTCCAGGTCTGGGCCAGGTCATCGGAGCGGTAGAGACCCGTCTGCGGGCCAAAAATGTTGGCGCTTCCATACCCGAAAAGGGAGTTCCCGAAAGCATAGATGTTGTTAAACAGACTGCCGCTCACGGCCCTGCGGATCCAGGTCGCACCTGCGTCATTGCTGAAAAAGAGGGAGTCGTTAAAGTCCTCATAGTTGCGCACCATCACATAAGCGCCCACTTTCTGGATGCGTGACTGCCCAAATCCGTCCTGGCGCAGGTAGCGCCCCGGCAGCACCAGGGTCCAGCTGATTCCGTCATCGGAGCTGCGGTAAATCCCTTTTTCAAAAATACAGGCGAAGAGGTTGGCGCCGTCCTGATATAGGTCAATGATGTCACCCGCAGGAAGCCCCTTGGACCAGGACTGATAGCTCTGGCCGCCGTCGGTACTCCGGTAAATGCCCGAGTTGGTGCCCACCAGCAGGTTGCCATTGATCGTGGCAGCGCTGCGTATCAGGCCACCAAAAGGCCCCACAGCGCTCCATTGGGCGGAGGCGGAGCAGCACAGCAGAAAAAACGAAAGAAGGAGACTGAAGTTTTTCATAAGGGAAGAGG
>RDXT01000032.1 GCA_004292985.1 Bacteroidota bacterium | reverse complement strand
GGCAGGTCCTACGGCAAAGGTGATGTCGTTTTCCATCGCCGAGGCTACGATGTGCTTCTGTCCCAGCGTTTTAGGCCGTACGATGATGCCGCCACTGCCATGCACCAGCACTTCGTCTTCGGGAAGCTGGCGCAGAATCTCAGGTGCTTGCTCACGCTTGTCGGAGTGGATCAGTTCGTTGAAACGGTTGTCCGAAATGCGGCCTTTGGACCGGATTTCGTCGAAGAGGGTGCCCAGAATAGCCTTGAGCTTCTCAATTTTTTCGGTGTCACCCTTCACTTTCAGCTCGTCGCCGCGGGCGACAAACTTGATTTCGGGAAAGCCTTCTGCAATTTGCTGTAAGCGCAGATTGTTTACGCCGAATACTTCCAGCGGGCTTATGTTATCGAGCAGAAAAATGTGTTCAGTCAAACAGGTAAATATAGGTAAATCTGTTAGCCTAATTTACGCAAGGGATTGGGTGATCTCCAAAGGAGTACCAAAAACTTTTTGCATTCCCGCCCGCAAGCGATCAGGCGCCTGCTTTTTCCATCTCCGGCTCTACCCATCGGCCATCTGTCCGGATCAGGTCAATGAGTTTATCCACCGCTTCGGCGGTTTTTACAGCCTTTACCACCACTTCTTTTCCTTTATACAAGGCAATGCGGTCAGGACCTACGCCTACATAGCCGTAATCTGCATCGGCCATTTCACCGGGACCATTTACAATGCAGCCCATGATGCCGATTTTCACGCCCTTGAGGTGCTCGGTGCGCTTGCGGATCCGGGCAGTGGTCTCCTGAAGGTCGAAAAGGGTGCGTCCACAGGAGGGGCAGGAAATATATTCGGTCTTGGTGATGCGCAGGCGGGCCATCTGAAGCATGCCAAATGCGGTGCGTACCTTGCAAATATCGGCGCGCTCCAGCCAGATCCCATCCACAAGTCCATCTACCAGCAGGCTCGAACCATTGCTGGCCAGCGCGATCTGCACTTTGGAGTCGGCCTGCATTTGGAATGCGGCAGGTAAATGATTGTCGTTGTAGTAGGTAAATGACTCAGGAACAGCCATTTGCAAAATAACCGGCTGCTTCATTCCGGCTGCTTCGAGGCTGTAAATGATCAGCCGCCAGTCGTAGGAAGGCAGCGCCTCATCCGAATGCAGCACAAAACTGACCTGCTCAAACGCCGCAGGCTGCGCCAGCACAAGGGGCAGGCTGTCCGCATCGAGCCGCACAAAGTTGAGGCTATCACTTTTTTCAACAGCGGCCAGCCAGTTTTCTACGGAAGAGAAAAGGGGAAAATTTACCTGTTGATCCGAAAGCAACCGCCATACCTCATGGTCATAGACCCGCTTGAGGCCGCCGGGCAGTTCATAGGCAGGTACGTTTTTGCCCAGATACACAAAGTCAGAGGCCGTATCGGAAAAATTGTATTTGTCGAGCGCCGGAATGTAGGTATAGCCGATTTCTTTGAGGGAAGCGGCCTCTTCTGAAGCGTGGCGCAGGTCAGCCACAATCCGGGGTACCTGGCTTGCGCCGAGGTTCAGCACTTCGCGGGTCTGGCGGCGCTGAAAGGAAAAAGGATCCATCGGCAGGGGCGGGAGCGGAGCGTTCTGGCCTGCTTTGCGGGCGGCTGCGCGGAGTTCGTTGGCCTGTTTCACGAAGTGATCTACCAGAAACTGGCCCACAGGTGCCTCATACTCAGGCTCTTCGGTGAGAGAAACCCGCACGGTATCACCCAGGCCATCCATCAGCAGGGTGGAGATACCGAGTGCAGATTTAATCCGCCCGTCTTCGCCATCGCCCGCTTCGGTTACGCCCAGGTGTAGAGGGTATATCTGCCCGCGCTGCATCATCTCGGCCATCAGCATCCGGTAGGCCTGCACCATCACCTGCGGGTTGGAGGCCTTCATGGAGATCACGATGTCGTAAAAACCATGGTCCTCGCATATGCGCAAAAACTCCATCGCCGACTCTACCATGCCTTTGGGCGTGTCGCCGTAGCGGCTCATGATCCGGTCAGAGAGAGAGCCGTGGTTGGTGCCGATGCGCAGTACCGTGCCTTCGGTTTTGCAGATTTTCACCAGAGGAGAAAATCGCTCATAAATCCGCTGAAGCTCGGACTGATAGGTGTCGTCGGTATATTCGATGTCCTCAAACCGCTTTTTATCCGCGTAGTTTCCGGGATTCACGCGCACCTTTTCGACATAGCGCGCCGCCACTTCTGCCGCATTGGGCGTGAAGTGAATATCGGCAATCAGGGGCACATGGCAGCCGTGGCGCAGCAGTTCCGCTTTGATGTTTTTCAGGTTTTCCGCCTCATTTTTGCTGGGGGCCGTGATCCGCACATACTCGCAGCCGGTCTCGACCATGCGCAGGGTCTGCTCCACCGTAGCCTTCGTGTCGAGGGTAGGGGTGGTGGTCATAGACTGGATGCGGATCGGCTGGTGGCCGCCCAGCGCAACGCCACCGATATTCACCTCGCGGGTGATCACGCGCTCGTAGGTGAAGTGGGAACGGAAAAAAGGATCCGAAGGGTTCATTGAGGCAATAGATTTGACTATGTAAAACTGCAAAGCATCATGCAATGTTACAATACATTAATCCGTCCTTTTTTCAGGACGCTTTTTTATGATATGCCGTTCCCTGTTTAGACCCTGCGGTAGGTGGAGTAGGTACCAGTTTTGATCTGACACATATAATAGCGCGTTGCAGGGGTGGTTTGGTCAGGAAAAACCCCCGGCACAGGGTTTTCTATGCCGGGGGCTTGTGTCAGCTATGCATATCATCACTCCGGCACCACAATCTGCTGCTCATTCGTACCGTCAGGCTCCATCACAACGCAGAACTGTTTGATGTGCATGACCGCAGGTGGAGCCGTGTATTCCCATATCTGAATCACTGCAAATAGTTTTTTCCCGTCGGAGGAGAGATGTGGGGAGTAATAGACGCGATTTTCGCAGTTTTCACTTATAGACTCTCTGGCACCTGTCAGCGTATTTACCCGGGTAAGTCCACTTCTTCCGCTAATAAACAAATAAATCCCATCAGGAGTCCAACTAATGCCTGTTGGATTGGATTCATTTTCATACAGCAGCCGCACAGCGCCTGTAGCCATATCTACAATATTTACCCCCAAATTACCGAAGGCGGCCACCTCTTTCCCATCAGGCGACCAAACAGGGTTTTGGTAGGAAATGGTTGAGTCTAATTCTATCCAGGTTCCATCCTTTTTGATCACAATCCAGTTGGGCCACGGAGATTCATCTCCCCGCCTGAACAACAAATCGCCTGTTTTCTGATTAAATGTTGGCCAATAATTAATCCCTCCTATAGCAATCTGGGTAAGACTGTCGCCATTTGCTTTAATTTTGAAGAGTGCGCCGGAGTAGTACACAAAAGCAATCCACCCGTCGGGACTCCAGTCAAAATGGCTGTGGATTCGGCTGGCAAGTATCCTCGACTCTCCTGTACAAAGATTCATTATACCCAGATCAGTTCTAACGGGTAAATCTGTCTGATCTTCCCGGTAGAAGGCAACTTCATTAGGGTCTGAGGGATTGGGGAGCATTTTTACGTAGGTGTAGCGCTCATATGCTACATTATACCCCAGTTGTCCGGGTCTCGGAAAGGGTGTCGCACTACAGGTATCATCCGGAGCAATCACCCAGGGAAGAGGCTCATCCACACAGTGCGTGAAAGTAGGCACTGGTTCCGGCAGCTCAGGTTGGTGGCGGCAGGCAGAGAGGAGTATGATGGCTAAAAGAAGCCCAAACGATAGGTTTTTCATAGTTATTGGATGATACATGCTTGATTAAAAACTACTAAGGCTCCAATATCTGTTCGTCAAGTAGGAAAACCCCCCGGCACAGGGTTTGTTATGCCGGGGGGCATAGCACAAATGCTACTTCGGCAACATAATCCACTCCCTGTCATATCCATGTTCGGTCATGACCACCAACCCATGCTGCTCCTTGCGGCCTTTCAGCATCTCTGAAATTGATGCTGCCACATGGACATTGTTGTGTGACATATCGAGGCCTTTCTCCAGAATAATACAATCAAATTGCTCCCAGACAGTTCGGATTTTTCCCGATTTGATCTCTATCGAATGTACATTGCTGGAGGTAGAAAAAAATATCTTAGCTAATGGGCCTTCAGTACTATAGGCACCTACTACACTGAGGTAGTTATCGCTTGTCAAAACTACATTTCCCTGATCTTCGATTTGATCTGTGACATCAAAAGATTTCCACAGGGTCAGACCTGGAAGATGCCAGAGGGAAATGGAATCTGGGGTTGCAGTTACAAGCACTGTGTCATTGGCCCACCAGTCTTTGATCCAGATGGCAGGCGACCAGATGTGCAGCAGCGTTCCCAGGGTATCTATATGTCTCAATTGATAGTAGTTTATCTGACACACCAGCTCCTGCCCCTTCCATTTTACAT
>RDXT01000811.1 GCA_004292985.1 Bacteroidota bacterium | reverse complement strand
ATGCTTTATTGCGAATCTCCCCGTAGCGGCTTATCACATAAGCCCCTGTGATTCGCTGCGCGGGGCTGTCCATCGCGTACTTGGTACGCAGCTACGAGACTGCCTATGCGTCGCGCATCAACTACCCGTAGTGGCTTATCACATAAGCCCCTGTAATTCGCGGCGCGGGCTGTTATCGCGTACTTGGTACGCAGCTACGGGACTGCATATGCGGCACAAATCAACTCTCGTAGCGGCTTATCACATAAGCCCCCATGACTCGCAGCGCGGGCTGTTCTCGCGTACGTGGTACGCAGCTACGGGACTGCATATGCGTCACGCATCAACTACCCGTAGCGGCTTATCACATAAGCCCCTATGATTCGCTGCGCGGGATTGAATCGCGTACGTGGTACGCAGCTACGGGACTGCATGCGGCACGCAGATACAGCAGAAAATAATCCTCCCCTCTGTAATAAACACACCAACTGCTGCTACCAAAGAAAAGATACGCAGATATGCAGACAGAGGAAGAATACAGCCGGATATGGAATGCCCATCAGGGGATTGCTGTCCGCATGGCCCGCTATTACGCCGGAGCTGAGACAGAGCCTTCGGACCTGGTGCAGGAAATTGCGATTCAGGTATGGCGTGCCCTGCCCGGCTTCCGGGGGGAGGCACAACTCAGCACCTGGTTTTACCGCGTGGCCCCCAACACCTGCCTGAGCCACCGTCGCAGGAAAAAAAACGCCACGCTTCCCCTCACCGCGCTGCCCGAGAAGGCCATAGACGAAGCCGCCCGCATTGACCAGCAATCCCTCCTGCGGGAAATATTCCGGGTAGCGGAGACCTTTAAGCCTGCTGACAAAAGCCTGCTGCTGCTCCTGCTCGAAGACCTGAGCTACGAAGAGATGGCCGCCATAACGGGCATGAGCGTCAATCATGTCGGCGTGCGGATCAACCGCATCCGAAACAAACTCAAAAGCATATTTTCCGATGGAAATTAAGGACTTACAACACGTCTGGCAGCAGCAGCCTGTGCCGCAAAGGCAGGTCCGCATAGGCGAACTGCGGAAAAAGCTGCGGCTCTATGAGCAGGAAGAAGGGAAAGGCAGCTCGCTGGCGGGGGCCATCGTCATGGCGCTCTTTGCCCTGGCTTTTGCCTTTCTGATGATCCGCAGGCAGGAATCTATGTGGCTGATCCTGCTCGCAGGGGCCGCTTTCAACAGCATATGGCTCCTGATCCGCTACCGGATGATCGTCCGGATGCCCGATGCAGGCACGTCCCCGCAGGCCTATTTGCGGAGCCAGCTGGACCGGCTACGCTTTTCACAGCGCATGCGGCAGATATTGCTCGTGCTGATGTCGGCTGTCGTAGCCAATACGGTCGTTCGCACACTGGCGCAGGGGGGCGACTATGCCCTTACCCCCGCAGAACTGGCTGGAATCGGCGTTTTTGCAGCCGTAGCCGCCGTACTTGCAGGCATACTGGTCTGGTGGTACCGCACACAGCACCCCTGGCACGAAGCGGAGATAGAGCGGGAAATCCGCGAGATCTTGCAGGATTGGGAGCAAAGCCCCTGACTTTCTGCGCTTTCCAAAGGGATTTTAAATAAAAAAGTTTTGCTATTCATCCCATTCTGTTAAATTTGCGGGAAGTTTAAGCCACTCGGACGGCCGCAACCGTTTAATAACCAATAAATTAGATCGAACGTGACTAAGGCTGAAGTAATTGTCGAGATCTCGCAAAAGACCGGGATCGATAAAGCAGATGTTGCCGCTTCTCTGGAAGGATTCTTTGCTGTGCTCAAAAATTCCCTCGCTAAAGGGGATAATGTGTACCTCCGCGGCTTCGGTAGCTTCGTAACGAAGTACCGGAAGGAAAAAGTGGGACGTATCATCTCCCAGAAAAAATCCATCACTATTCCGGCGCATCATGTGCCCTCCTTCAAACCTGCCAAGGTATTTGTGGAGAAAGTGAAGAATGCTGACATTCCGAAACTCCCCTAATACCAAATGATGGGAACGGAGATCACGGTGAAGTCTGGAAATCTCCTGCGGGGTCTGGTTATAGCAACGGGGGTAGTTGTTTTTGTGCTGCTTTTTTTCGCAGACAAGACAAGTCTTAACAATAAGAAAACTGCCGAAATTACTGTTCCCCAGGCAAGGGTTGTGGACGCTTCGGCTTCTATCCCTCCCCTCGCACCAGACGAAAAATTTGATGCCTGGGTCCTCGCGCTGAAAGATGCGCAAGGCTCTCAGCAAAAAGCGCTGCTCGATTCTGTTATTCAACACCTCCAGCAGCGAAACCGCCCTGACCATGCAGCAGCCTATGCCGCACGCCTGGCACAGACGGACAGTTCTTTTAACAACCTGGCGCTCGCCGGAAGTCTTCATTTACAGGCGTCCCAACTGGACTATGTACTTCAGGACACAGCCCTGAGCCGTAACTTTGCTACCCAGGCCATCGCCTGGCTGGTAAGAGCCACGGCCCTGGAACCCCGGAATGAAGACGCACTGCTCAACCTCGGTATGGCCTACATCGCGTCTGGCCGGCCCGAAAACAGCATGCGCGGCATCATGAGCATCCGCCAGGTAACGGAAATCAACCCTTCCAACCCCGAAGCCCAGTTCCGCCTCGGTCTGTTCTCTGTTCAGACTCAGCAGTGGGCCAAGGCAGCGGAAAGGTTTGAAAATGTCCTCAAACTCGAACCCGACAATGCGGTAGCTATGTACCAGCTTGCCTACGTCCGGGTACAAATGGGCCAACCCCAGGGGACAAAAGCCATGCTTGAAAAAGTACTCACCCTCACCAGTGATGCAAAACTCAGGCAGGCAGCGAGTGAATTATTGAATGTTGTACCTTAACTTATAGGGAGGTAAATTATGCCCTGCGGAAAAAAACGTAAACGTCACAAGATCGCTACGCACAAGCGTAAGAAGCGTCTTCGCAAGAACCGTCACAAGAAGAAGAAGTAAGTCCCTGACCTTGTAAGGCCTTGCAGCCAGGAGTACCGACCTCGCTGTGAAGCCTTCCTTGCTTTGTTTTCACTGGTATCCACCGCTTACCAACGCCTCAGCGCCAATATACCACCAGGCTTCAGCTCATCGGCCTATGCCGGGTAAAGCACAACACATAAGCTTGTGAATGAGTTAGTTGTAAGCAAAAGTGAAGACGGCCTCCGCATTGGCATTCTCCAGGACAAGAAGATTGTCGAGTTGCACCATGAAAAATTATCCGATGAGTTCTCTGTCGGTGATATTTTTCTGGGTAAGGTTCGCAAAATTGTTCCGGGATTGAATGCTGCTTTCGTGGATGTAGGCCATGAAAAGGACGCCTTCCTGCATTATCTTGATCTGGGGCCGCAAGTTCGCACCCTGCTCAAGTACCTGAAGTCCGTGCGGCAGTCCCGCAACGGCCAGGTTGATTATGTAAATGACATTGAAAGCTTGCCCGACATTAACAAGAACGGCAAGATGGAAGAGGTGCTCAAACCCAACCAGGAAGTCATTATCCAGGTGGTGAAAGAGCCTATCTCGACCAAAGGCCCGCGCCTCTCCAGCGAAATTTCGATCCCCGGCCAATATGTGGTGCTGGTGCCTTTTTCAAGTGTGGTCTCGGTCTCCAAAAAGATCAAATCCTCCGACGAAAGACGCCGCCTGCGTGTGCTGGCTGAGAGCCTTTGTCCCCGGAATTTCGGCATCATCGTCCGGACGGCTGCTACGGGAAAAGACGCCGCTACCCTCGGACGCGACATCGAAGAAATTCAGGAAAAGTGGCGGGAAATGACCACCAACCTCGCCACAGCCCGTCCGCCTGCCAAAATCCTCTCCGAGAGCAACCGCACAACCTCCATCCTGAGGGACATGCTCAGCCTCGGATTTGATGCCATTCACACCGACGATCCCCGCGCCCACAAGGACATGGAGGACTATCTGCGTGAACATCAGCCGGATTATCTCAAAAACCTGCGCCTCTACCGGCAGAAAGTTCCGCTTTTTCATGCCATGGGCATTGAAAAGCAGATCAAAGCTTCCTTCGGAAAGGTATCTTCGATGGCCAATGGCTCCTACCTGATCATCGAGCATACGGAGGCGATGCACGTAATAGACGTGAACAGCGGCAGCAAGAACCTCAACAACCAGACCCTCGAAGAGACGGCACTGAAAACCAATCTGGAGGCTTCGACCGAAATTGCCCGCCTGCTGCGCCTGCGCGACCTGGGAGGTATCATCGTCATTGACTTCATTGACATGAAAAAACCCGACAACCGCCGCATTCTCTACGACCATTTCCGGCAGGTGATGAAGGAAGACCGGGCCAAACACTCGATCCTCCCGATGAGTAAGTTCGGTCTGGTGCAGATTACCCGCCAGCGCGTGCGGCCACAGCTCGAAATTCAGACCCTCGAAGTGTGCCCAAGCTGTAATGGCAGTGGCAAAATGCAGTCTTCTATGCTGTTGTCGGATGAAATCAGCAACAATGTAGATTTCCTGATCCGCCAGAACAAAGAAAAGAGCCTGACCATCGGTGCGAACCCCTATGTGGCCTCTTATCTGAAAAAAGGCTTTTTCAACAGCCTGCAGTATAAGTGGTTTCGTACCTACTTCCAGTGGATTCGGATCAAAGAAGACCCCTCTTTGTCCTTCACGGCAGTAAAATATTACAACGACCGGGGTGAAGAGATCAATTTTTAAGCAAAGAGCTTGTATATTAAGTGCATGAATCCTCATGCACTTATTTTTGTTATATGGGCTGCCAGTTTTTTCCTGCCAGCCTGCCAGACAAGCGGAGGCGCGCCTGCTACGGGAGAGCCTATTACCCGTGAGGTGCTGAATGACAACTTCCGCAAGGACCGCAGGATGTACCTGGTGTATCCCGATGGGGAATGGTCTGCGGCATATAAAAGCCTGATAGACAGCATGAAAGTCCGGATGCCCTGGTTCCGGATGGAGGTACGCAGCGCCGGAGAACTTTCGCGCGATTCGCTGGGTGTGCATGCGCTGATGCTGGTCGGTACCCCCGAATCTATGCCCTTGATTGCTGAACTTGCTTCCGGCCTTCCCGTGACTCTTTCCAAAGGTTCCTTTACCTTCGATGGCCGCACCTATAGCCAGCCTAACCACACCCTGAACCTGTCTTTTCTCCCCAATCCTGTCGGTGGCCAGCTCCCGATCAGCCTGCTCACCGGAAACAGCGATACCGCCGTCTGCAACCAGCTCAAAGAGATGGTCCGGGGCGGTAGAGGCGGATTTATGGGAAGATGGAACTATCAGTTGTTTGAAGGAAATACCCGGCTGATCGTCGGAGACCTCTCCGAAACCTGGCAGTTTGACCATGTACGGCACTGGGATTTCAGCGCCAGCCAGACCGAGCCTTTCAAAAGCCGCAGCTTTACCCTGTATCCGCACCAGACTGCCCTCAGCCAGTCGCAATTAGCCGTGCTCGCCGACAGCTTAGAGGCCCGCAGGGAGGAAATCGGTGCATTTACCGGCAAAACGACGACTGCCCCGGTGCGCTATCACCTCTATGCAACGGCCGAACTGATGGGCATGATGACCCAGCGCATGGAGCAATCCTTTGCAATTCCGGAGACGCGCGAAGCGCATGTGCTTGTGAATGAGGACTATAGCGATAATTTCACCGAGGCGGAAAATATCCTTCTGATCCGGGAGGCGCTGGGTACATCTGGTGTGCTGGCCCTGGAAGAGGGTCTTGCAATCCGATTTGCGCGACGCTGGCAGCGCAAGGGCTACGCATACTGGGCAGCGAGGCTCTACGCTTCTCACAATCTGGTGATTGTCAAAGACTTATGCGACAACGAATACTTCCGCAACGAATCCTCTCTTGTGCGGGGCTGTCTGTCTGCGGCGCTGGTAAGCTACCTGACCGAAACCTGGGGCAAGGAGACGTTCCTTCGCAGATATACCACCTGGAAGCCCGATGCGCAGGAACTGGCAGCCCTCGAAGCCGGGTGGCAAAGCTGGAACCGGGCGAATGCCGAAAAATATCCGGCGGAGGCCTGGACCAAAGCCCCGCTTCCCTTCCTCAAAGGAATGACCCTGGCCCACGAAGGCTACAGCATTTACAATGGCTATGGATCCGCACTTGCAGGCGATGAAATAGAGAAACTCCAGAACCTGGGAGCCAATCTGATCGCCCTGGTGCCTTACAGCGGAAGCCGGGAAGTGAACAAACCCAACGTTTTCCGTTTTTCGAGGGAGGCAGGCGGTGAAAATGACCTTGCAACGACCGCTTCCCACTACGATGCGCGGGATCAGGGCATGCTTACCCTGCTTAAGCCGCAGATTTGGTTCTCAGGAGGCTGGCCAGGCGACCTTGAAATGAAAAACGAGCCTGACTGGAAGCTCTTTTTCACCTATTACCGCCGCTGGATCCGTCATTATGCGATGCTGGCTGCCATTCACGAGATGGATGCCTTTTGTGTGGGGGTCGAATTCCTGAAAGCAAGCACCAGCCACCCGCAGGAGTGGAGGACCCTCACGCAGGATATGCGCCAGATCTATGGCGGGCCTGTTACCTATGCCGCCAACTGGGGCGAAGAGGCTGAAAAGATCGCTTTTGCCGATGCGCTCGACTTCATCGGGGTGAACTCATACTATCCTTTGTCAGACAAGGATTCAGCCTCAGATGAGGAACTGCGGGCCAGTTTTGCAAAGGTCATGACAAAGATGGCCGATATTTCGGAGCGGACGGGAAAGGCGATTGTATTTACAGAAATTGGTTTCCGGAGCATTACCAGCCCCTGGAAGCAGCCCCATGCCAACCCATCGGGGCAGGCTGTGCTGGGCGCGCATCAGGCGAGGTGTTACCGGGTAGTTCTGGACGGGCTTCGGGGCAAGGCCTGGTGCGGGGGCATTGTGTGGTGGAAATGGCCCAGCCATGCAGGCTATGAAAAAGAAGACCCCTATTGCTTTACGCCAAATACGAAACCTGCTGAAGCGGTTCTCAGAGAAGCGTATGGAAAAGTTTGGTAGTTTTGTCTGCTGACAAAGCCCTGAAGGCGGGCACCTTTTTTCATCCCGGCAGCAGATGCCCGGGTGGATTCGCGTGAACGTCTTTTAACTACCTAGCTTTATGAGAAAGTCAAATTTCCTCCTTTTTTCATTTCTTGTATGGATCTGCGGCCTGCTTCCCTCCCTTTCTGCGCAGCCGCTGACCCAGACCGTCCGTGGGACTGTTGCTGACGCAGACTCCAAATACCCCCTGGCAGGGGTGAGTGTGGTGCTGCTTTCGGAAGAGGGCAAGCCGCTGACAGGGACCAACAGCGACGAGTCGGGCAGCTACCGCCTGGCCCAGGTGCCACTGGGCCGCCAGCGTCTGCGCTTTACCTATATTGGTTACCAGCCGCTGACCCTCGACAACCTGATTGTTACCTCGGCCAAGGAACTGATTTTGCCGATCGAGATGATTTCTTCTTCCGTAGAGGTTGAAGAAGTGGAGATTGTCGCACAAAAAGGTGGTCAGGCCAACAATGAAATGGCGATTGTGAGTGTGCGGCAGTTCAGCATCGAAGAGACCAACCGATATGCAGGCAGCCGGGGCGAACCCGCCCGTATGGCCTCCAACTATGCCGGGGTGCAGGGCGCGGACGACTCCCGCAACGACATCGTGATCCGGGGTAACTCTCCCGCAGGCCTGCTCTGGCGCCTCGAAGGCATTAATATTCCGAACCCCAACCACTTTTCGATTCCGGGAAGTGCAGGTGGTCCCGTGACCATTCTGAATAATAAATTCCTGGCCAACTCCGACTTTTTTACCGGCGCTTTTCCTGCGCAATACGGAAACTCCACCGCCGGGGTCTTCGATCTGAAAATGCGCAATGGCAATAATGAAAAGCATGAATTCAGCGGGCAATTTGGCTTTCTGGGTACGGAACTGAGCGCCGAGGGGCCTCTTTCAAAGAACAAAAACGCCTCTTATCTGGTCATGTACCGCTACTCGACCCTGGCTCTGTTTAGCGCCCTGAACATTAATATCGGTACCGATGCCGTGCCCAATTACCAGGACGGCGCATTTCGCTTCAATTTTCAGGGGAAAAAGGGCGGCAGTCTCTCCCTCTGGGGCATGGGCGGTCTGAGCAAGGTGGACATTGTGCTGAGTACGGTAACTGACAGCAGCGCGACCGATTTTTATGCCGATGACCAGAACCGGGACCAGTTGTTTAAGACAGGTATGGGCATTATTGCACTGACCTACCGTTACCCGATCAATATCAATACCTTTATCAAGGCGAGTATCGGCGTGTCAAAACAGCGCGCATACGCTTTTCACCAATATATCTACCGCAATCCCGGCAACTTCTTCGACGTGGATTCGCTGGCACCGATTCTGGACTACACCTTCGATGAGGTGCGCTATCACAGCTATGTGTCCTACAACCGGAAGCTGGGGGTACGGCATCTGATCCAGGCGGGCATTTATGCAGACTGGTATGACATGAGCTATCAGGACAGTGTGCGCATCATCCGTCCGCAGCCCAATGGACAGCTTACCCAGCTCGATCCCTGGCGTACCCGCTGGGATTCGCGTCAGGGCGCCCTGCTGCTCCAGCCTTTTTTCCAGTACAAACTGCGCCTGCAGGACCGCCTCGATCTCACTGCCGGGATCACGAGCCTGTATTTTGGTGTAAATAAAAACAGTTTTTCGCCCATCGAGCCCCGCCTCGGTTTGGCCTATCAGGTAAGCCCCCGTCAGCGGCTCAGTCTGGGAGCAGGCCTGCATTCGCAGATACAGCCGACCTATGTGTATTTTTACGGCAAACGCAGCGAAGGCAAAGACCCGATCGAAGAAAACATCGGCATGGGCCTGAGCAAAAGCCTCCATTCGGCGCTGGCCTATGAACTGGCGCTGGGCAAAAAGATGCGGTTTAAAGCGGAGACCTATTACCAGTATTTGTACGACATTCCGGTGCGGGAGCAGCCCAGTTCCTATTCGCTTATCAACAGCGGCAGTGGCTTTTCGCGATTGTTCCCCGATACCGTGCTGGTGAATGAGGGCACAGGGCGCAATTATGGTCTGGAACTGACCCTCGAACGATCATTTAGCCAGGGCTATTACTTTCTGCTGACAGGTTCTCTCTTCGATGCCAAATACCAGGGCAGCGATAAGATCTGGCGTAATACGGTGTTTAATGGTCGTTTTGCCTTTAATGCGCTGGTAGCCAAGGAGTTTAAGCTGAAAAACGGATCGGCGTTTAATATTGGCAGCAAGTTTACGACGATCGGCGGACGCTGGTACGGGCCTGTGGATACGGAGGCATCTGACCGCGAGCTGGAGATTATTTATGTGGACAGCGGGGTGAATACGCTTCAGTTCCGGCCTTATTACCGCCTCGATCTGAAGGTAGGCTTTAACTGGAACAGCAAAAAAGTCTCTCACGAGCTGGCCATTGACCTGGTGAATCTGCTGAATACGGAAAACATTCTGTCTCTGACCTATGTGGCAGGACAGGCAGATCCGATCCGTCAGGAGAACCAGTTGGGGCGGCTTCCGCTGTTTTATTATAAGATTGATTTTTAAGGGTTTTATCTAAATGGTCTTGTTTCACGCAGAGGCGCAAAGACGCAGAGGATAAAATTCATATCTGCGTCTCTGCTTCTCCCTTTCTCTGCGTGAACTCCAACCCTCTGCGTGCCCCACGCAAACCCTTACTGCTTCACGATTTTGAAGATAACCGGCGAAGCCCCCGCCACACTGCGTTTGACCTCGATCACATACATGCCAGAGGTCCAGGAGGCCGTTTCAAAATTGAAGAGGTTCTCGCCGGGCAACAAGTCTGCGTCCTGGCGCGTGACTTCGCGGCCCGTCTGATCGAGTATGCGGACAAGCGCATCACCCTGCTCGCTGGCCATCACCTTTAGGGTGCCTTTGTCGCTCACCGGATTGGGGTAAAAAGAAACATCAAATGCGGGAGCGCTCCAGCTTGTTTCCACCACCGAAGACCAATCGTGCTGGCCGTCGTAGTCGGTCTGGCGGATGCGGTAATAGAGGCGGCCTGCGGGTGGACGGGCGTCGCTAACCTCATATTGCCGGGGCTCGTCGCTGTTTCCCAGGCTGGCGATATCGGCCACAGGCTCAAATCCGCGTGCATCTGTGCTGCGCTCCAGCGTGAAATAGTTGTTGTTCAGCTCTTTAAAGGTCGTCCAGGAAATGGTGATTCCTTCCGGAGACTCCTTTGCCCGTACTTCTCCCCACTCTACGGGCAGCAGGCCGACGGGCGTGTTGATGCAATGGGTTACGGTAGATTGTTTGGTGCCGTAGTTATAGTCCATTCCGGAGGGAGGATTGCCTGCATCGCAGACATCGAGGTTGTAGCGCAGGCGACCGTTTGAGTTTTGGGTAGTGACACCCGCCACGTTCACGCGGCCCCAGTTGCCGGAGGCCACCGCAGGGCCATCTATGTAGCCATTGTTGGTCAGGTTTTGGCCCACGCTGATAAGCCCGGATACCGTTACCTGTGCATTGCTGTTTACATTTACATTACCGCTGACCTGCATTGTGCCCGACTGGGTAAAGGTTTTGTTGGCTTCTACGTTGCCCCCCACCGTGACTGTCCCGCTGAGGCTTGTGGTAGAATTGCTGTTCATATTCAGATTGCCCCCCATACTCAGCTCCCCTTCGGCGGTGAAAGAGGCATTGTTTTCCAGAAATCCGGTGATGCTGAGTTTGGTCAAACTGGTAGCCGTGGCATTGCTGTTGACCTGAAAGCTGCCTGCGGCGCTCCAGGTGCCTTCATTCCGGAGGACACAGTTGCTGTTGACCTCGACGCGCTCCGTAGAGACCGTGCCGCCGGAGTGGTTGGTGAAGTCCGCGCCGGAACTCAGCGAAAAGGACCCCGAAGTAAATGTACCGTAGTTATCAAAAAGTGTATTGTCTTTGTACAGGCTGAAGGTGGAAAAGGTGGCGCTGGCACCCTCGTAGTTGGTGATGCTGTTGCTGGTCGTGCTGCTGTTGAACTGAAACACAGACGGATTCATCGTACCGTAATTCTGAATCACATTCACCCCTCTGTTAAATTCGAGGGTAGCGCCGCTTATTTTACCTTCGTTGCAGATGGTTACCGTGCCGGTGCCGGAACTGCTGCCCCGGCGGATGATACCCCGGAAGTCTCCGGTAGCGGTGATGCAGATGACGTTTCCGGAGGAGGGGCTTAAGGTGGCCGTGCTGACGGTGGAAATGGTGGTGGTGCAGGGGCCACAGACCGAAGTGGTGGAGCTGGGGCTAAAGAAAAATAAGAGTGCGGCTACGACAGCAGCACCTCCGAGAAGAGCGCCAGCCAGCTTTAATCTGAAATTTTGGTTGAACCTGGGAGAGGGTGTTTGCGAAAATCGGGGCATATCAAAGGAGTTTTCCTCAAAAGTATCCCTGCCTGCCGAAAGTAATGACCAGATTTCCCTCCAAACCTTACGGATAGGGAGGGGGTGTAATGTGAGAAGGAATTATGCTGATTTGCCTGTTTGTGATGCTGGGTATGAAGACAATAACAACCTTTTCTGAAACATAAAAATCAGCCCCCGCTGTGATATTTCTCATGCAAATGCGGGGTAATCAGACCTGATCTTAGCTTTCCGGTACCCTTAGGCCCCAGGATATGACAACAGGTTCATTGGATCATATACAACAGCAACTGAATACCATCGGACAGCGGATGCTGCTGGAAGTACAGAAGCGGCAGGCCCTGCTGAGCAAGATTCATCCGGAGCACCAACTGGCAGCGCAGAACCTGATCCAGTACCTCACGCTGCGCACCGAGGACATCCGCGAATTGCAGGACCAGTTGCACATTCACGGCCTCTCTTCGCTGGCCAGCTCCGAAAGCCATATCTACTGCCAGCTTCAGGCCATCCTGCAGCGGCTGGGGAGCAGCTATGCCCCTGAGGAACTGGCAGCCTGCACCTTTGAATTCGGCCGAATGGAAATCGAAGCCAAAAGCAGGAAGCTCTTCGGTCCCAAAAGCGATGACATTACGCCCTGGCTGATGGTCACCTTCGATGTATCCTTTGCCGACAATTATGCCCAGGTAAAATCCCTGCTGCAAAACGGGATGAATGTGGCGCGGATCAACTGTGCCCACGACGATGAGGCTACCTGGGCGAAAATGATTCACCAGATCAAAAGGGCGTCCCGGCACACGGGCATCACGTGTAAAATCTATATGGACATGGCCGGCCCCAAAATCAGGACTACCCTGATGAAAAAAGGAAAGAAAAAAGGCGTTGTAAAGGTAAAAGAAGGTGCCGTGGTCTGGCTGGCAGAGGATGCATCGGGCTTTCAGAAAGAGGATATTGTGATCAGCCCCCATGAGCCGGGAATTATTGCCATGCTCAAAAAAGGGGAGCGGGTGTTTATAGATGATGGGATTATTAAAGGCCTCATCGAAACGGTGGACGAGGGCCGCGCTGCCATGCGGATTGTCCGGATTGCCTCGGCAAAACAGGTGATCAAAGCGGGCAAAGGGATTAATTTTCCGGATTCGGAACTGTCCATTTCCCCATTGACCGATTTCGACAAAGCCTGCCTGCCCTTTATCTGCGCCCACGCCGACCTGCTGGGGTACTCCTTTGTGAGGCATCCTTCGGACCTCGATGCGCTGGAGCAGGAACTGGCGAAAAATACCCCTGAGCCACCCCGGATCATTTTGAAAATCGAAACCCCCGATGCCGTAAAATACCTGCCAGACTTATTGCTCCGGGGAATGCAACAGGCTTCGCTGGGGGTTATGATCGCGCGCGGGGACCTCGCAGTGGAGATCGGTTTCGAGCGGATGAGCGAAATACAGGAGGAAATTCTCTGGATATGCGAAGCCGCACATGTGCCGGTGATATGGGCTACACAAGTGCTCGAAACCCTCAATAAATCGGGTGTGGCTACCCGCTCAGAAATTACAGATGCCGCCCACGCTGCGATGGCAGAGTGTGTGATGATCAACAAAGGTGACCACACCATCGAGGTAATCGAAACCCTGCGCGATATTCTACAGCGGATTGGCGGGCATCATATCAAAAAACGATTTACCCTTCGTCCCCTGAGTATTGCGGAGGTATTTATGAATGCATAGCGCCCCGATTAGTCAACAGGTTCCCAAAGCTCGATCTTATTGTCCTCAGCATCAAGGATATGGACAAATTTTCCATACTCAACCACTTCGATGTCATCCACAATGGTTACGCCTTCCTGCCTGAGTTGCTCTACAAGCGCTTCCAGATTCTCAACCCTGTAGTTAATCATAAACTCCTTGGTTGAGGGGGCAAAATACTTTGTGGTTTCAGAAAACGGACTCCATTGGGTAAATCCCTTTTTGGTCGGGTCTTCCTCCTGCCGCCACTCAAAACTTGCCCCATATTCGTTGGTGTCAAGCCCCAGATGGGTTTTGTACCACTCTTTAATTTTATGGGGGTCTTTGCATTTAAAAAATACGCCTCCAATTCCGGTTACCTTTTTCATGTGTATTGGGTTAGGGTGTCTGGGTTACTGGCTGCTGTTATGCGTGGTTTTCACTGGGGTTAATATACTTCGGTTTCACTTCTTAGCGTGTATGAAAAGTGAATAACCTGCTCTTCTCTTGTCGCCTGGGTCATACGGTAGAAGCTAATGGCATGATCATCAGCCTTTTCCGCCTGAACGAAAAGCTCTTCAATTCCCTGATTTCTACAATATTCAAGGGTAAATGCGATGAGCTTTTTCCCAATGCCTTTCCTTTGATATGCTGTTAATACGGCAATATCGTAAAGGTATGCCAAGGGTTTTTCGGAGTAATACAGGTCAAGCAGATAAACGGTCAGCCCGCCAACAATCTGGCCATTCACCCGTGCAACAACCGCGAGGAAATTGTCTTTATGCAAGAGTTTCTGCAAATAGGTATTGTCGGGCCGTTTATCGTCCTCTGTTTCAAAAACGTCCCTGAAAATGGAAACGAGCTGCTCCAGTTTCCCGACGTCATTGGGGCCTATTATTTCAATTTCTGTTTCCAAGCGATTTGTATCAGGTTTCTGTACTCCAAGGTATGGATTTTTCTCTTAGATTAGAAGGTGCCGGAGCAGGGGAGAAGCACATTTTTTTCCCCGGACAAAGAACTATTTTTCCCGCTGCTGCATCTTAGGGTATATATGGCTGCGATACCTGAACATACCCATCTCTGGATCGAAGAGGCTCAGCGGGGCGATACCGCGGCCCTCGAACGCCTGCTGCGGGTCTGGCATCCGAAGATATACCAGTTTGCGCTGAAGTATTTTGGCAGGCGCAGCGACAGCCGTGAGATGGCGCAGGAGGTAGCGCAGGAAAGCGCCCTGAGCCTCTGCCGCAACATGGCGACCCTGCGCGACCCGGCGAAATTTCGCCCCTGGATCTACCAGATCGCTGTAAATCACTGCAATAGCCTGCTCCGCAAAGGACAAAAAAGCGAAGCTTCTGTGGATGTGGAGCATATACAGCTCCCGGCCACGCAGGCTTCGGGTGACGAACTGGCGCAGCAGCAGCACTGGGGTAGCCTCCTGCAAAAGGCAATGAACGGCCTGCCCGAAAACCAGCGGACAGTAGTCATTATGAAAGAATATGAGGGCCTTACCTTCCGCGAAATTGCCGAAACACTTCAGATTTCGGAAAATACCGCAAAGTCCCGGCTCTACTACGCCCTCGAACACCTGAGGCGCACCCTTGAAGTATGGAATGTACCTAATGACCTGAGAATATGAACTTTACACCCACAGAACCGGACTGGATGGACTACCTCTACGGAGAGGCGACCCCCTCCCTTCAGGCGCGCATGGAGCAATACCTGGCCGCTCACCCCGAAGCGCAGGAAAGGCTTCACGCATGGGAGCGGGTTCGCTCCGGGCTGCGGGAGCAGGCACCGGAAACCGACATCCCGGTCCAGCCCCTTATGATCCACCTGCGGCCCAGCCGCCGAAACTATGGCTGGGCGATTGCCGCTGCCCTGGCCTTCCTGGCACTGGCCACGGTGCTGCTCTCCGGCATCCGCATTGAAAAAACAGACACAGCCCTTGTAATCACCCTGGGCCAGCCCCAGCCTGCCACCCCCGATGAGGACAGCAGTACCCGGAACGACAGCCTCTATCAGGCCCTGGTAGCCCTGCAGGAAGCATCGGTGAGTGCTTCTCAGGTGCAGCGCATGCTCGACAGCCTCGACCACAGGCAGGCCCAGCGCACCCGCAACCTGCTGAAAAGTACCCAGCAGGAGCAAAATGATCGTTATGAAGCTGTATTTCAGTCCTTTTCCTACTACTTAGAGCGGCAGCGACAGAGCGATCTGCGTCAGATACAGACCAGCTTTCAGCAAATGGAGGCCTGGACCGACCGCAAACAGCAGGAAACGGCCTGGCTGTTAACCCAACGTATGAATCCTTAATCTGAATGATATGTCATTGAAAATCAACCTATTGATCCTCATTTTTGCGCTGCCCCTCTTTCTTGTGGCGCAGCAGCCCGATGCCGAAATCATCCGTCAGGAGGTAGCAGTGATGCAGCGCATGCTCGATGAAATGCTCCAGTCGAGCGGTGTCTCCGCAGACTTTCCGGAAATCGCGCTGGGTGAGCAGGAGAGCAGCTCCTATGTGCCCGGCTTTGGGGTCGTATTCAAAACCCGGCGCAGCAGCGGCATACGGGTGTGGCAGGTTGCACCCGAAAATCCGGGTAAAAAAGGCTTTAGCTACTCGTTTAACATGGCCGACTCCATCAACGGAGCCAATGAAACCAAACTGATCAGCCAGTTTCTGAAAGACTATGGCGACCTGGCCTACTGGCTGAAGCCGGAAGAAAAAGTGATGGTTGTGGTGGAAGCCAGGGAGGAGGAGTATTCTGCCTGGATGCCCGGTGAAGCATTTACGATCAGGTCCTCGGGCGACATCGAAGACGGCGACGGGGAGGTGATTGCCATCGCCAGT
>RDXT01000031.1 GCA_004292985.1 Bacteroidota bacterium | reverse complement strand
GAAGGGAGAGGTATGACATGCGAGACTGGAGGGGATAGCCAAGCATAAAACGTATTATTACTCTAAAAGATGAATCCAGCATCCAATTTAGACCAACTCATTCGTATTTCTTCTGATCCTATTGCTTCCCGCTTGCCTCAACAAATTTCTCAGACTGGAGGCAAATTTATCCCGGGAGACTTAGGCCTGTTACTGAATACGAAAAATGGATTTTTAGCTTTTGAGAGCGCACTCCACGTTTTCGCCTCTGTAGATACAGATACAGCTCAGGGGATTCCTTACTGGAATGGAAGCAGGGGCTGGTCCATTTATGACGATCTGGACTTATCTGGCTATACCTTTTTCGCTCAGGATATTTTTGGTTTTCCCTATGCCATTTCTGATAAGGGCATTGTATGTAAATTTGATCCGGAGTCAGGGCTTATGAAAGCGCATTCTGGCTCTTTGGAAGAATGGGCGGGTGTTATTTTGGAAAAATACAATTACGAGACAGGCTGGCAGGTAGTGCATGAATGGCAGATAAAAAACCACCCTATTGACTTTACGTACCGCTTATTACCCCAAAAACCCTTCATCATTGGCGGAGAATTTAAGGCTGAGAACATGAAAGCTATACCTTCCTCTCAGGTAGCCATAACCTATTTTCATCTCTATAAGCAGGTAAAAGATATACCAGACGGAACATCAATAGAAATCAACGACTGGATATAAGCGCCAGGCAAAGACACAGAACAGGCCCGCATCGCACTCATTACGCTCACGCCAGAAACTTCGCCCGCTCCTCAGGGCTGGGAAGGCGGCAGGTTTCTTTTTTGCCAAACCAGCGGTAGCGGTTGCGGGCAATCCAGTTGTAGATCGCGTCTCTCAGGGGAGCCGGAATGATGATGCCTGCATAGAAAAGGCTCCAGGGAAATCCCAGGCTCCGGGCGATGCGGAGCGCGGCGGTGGACTTTTGGTATAGGGTGCCGTTTTCGAATAAAAATACGGTCTCTGAGTCTCCGGGAGCGATGCCTTGTTCCTCAAGAATCCTGCGCCCGGCTTCATTTTGATTGGCGGTAAACTGAAACTGGTTCTTTTTGTCCCGGCGGATGACAAAATCTACGGAAGCATTGCAGAGGGTACACACGCCGTCAAAAATGATAATGGACATAGCAAAAAAGGGTTTCTTACCTGATACTGATCCCGGGCAAAAAAGTTCTGTTTGTCAGTCACTTACATTAAAGCCCATAACGTCTTCCAGAAATTCTCTGACGCATGCATGGCCGCCGTTGCGTTTGAGCACCGTATGTACCGCCTGTTTTACCTGGGGCACCGCATCGGCAGGGCAGGCAGAAAGTCCGGCTTTGCGGATCAGAGGAAGGTCGTTGAGGTCGTCGCCCACATAGGCGATCTGACTGTAATTCAGTCCGCTTTCGGCCAGCCATTCGTCCACCACTTCGACCTTGGGGCGCGTGCCAAAATACAGCCGCTGGATGCCCAGGGCATTGGCCCGCCGCTGGAGGATGTTTTCATTTGGGCTGGCGCTTACGATCCCGAACTGGATATTTTTGCGGCGGATCAGACGGTGGATCACCATCCCGTCATGCGCATGAAAGCGCTTGATTTCGTCCCCCTGCTCGGTATAGTAGAGTGCACCATCGGTGAGGGTGCCGTCCACATCGAGCAAAATGAGCTGAATATCGCGGCCAGCCAGAAGCCTGTGCCGGGCTTCGAGGTCTTCGCGCAGCAGATGGTCGAGCGGTACATGAAAATGATCGGCCAGCGCGATCAGGGCATCTGTGCCCGGCTCTGTATTTCCTTGCTCATAGCGCAGCAAAATATCTTCCCAGACCCCCAGCACAAGCGCGAGGTCGGAGGAAGTAATCTGGTGTTTTTTGCGAAGGAAGCGAAGGTTGGCAGCAAAAAATGACAAGCGACTGAAGATTAAGCGACTGCCCAAAGGTAGCTAAATATCAGCGGAAGGCAAATGCAGCATTTCAAAAAGGGTTGTATATTTGTCTTCCCAATCCTTTGATGTACATGGCAGAAACCCTGATCCTGACGCCCGATGCTACCCGTAAGGCACGTTATGAAGAGCTGCTCCCGCAGATACGGGCAGTAATCGCAGGCGAAGAGGACTACATTGCCAACCTTGCCAATATTGCTGCGATGCTCCGGGAAGCCTTCGGCTTCTTTTGGGTGGGCTTCTACCGCCGGTCAGGCGAAGAACTGGTCTTAGGCCCTTTTCAGGGCACGCTGGCCTGCACGCGCATACCGCTCTCCAAGGGCGTCTGCGGCTACTCGGCACGCGAACGGCAGACGGTACTGGTACCGGATGTGGAGCTGTTTCCCGGCCACATCGCCTGCAGCAGCCTCTCCAAATCGGAAATCGTTGTGCCGCTGGTCATTGCCGACCGCACAGAGCTTGTCCTCGACGTGGACAGCGACCGTCACGACGACTTCAGCGCCGATGATGCGTTTTATCTCGAAGCGGTGATTGCGCTGCTGCGTGAGCGGCATTTTGGTTAAAAGGGATTTGGGAGTCGGCCCTTCGAGAACCTCCCCGCAAGCGGGACAGGCAGGGACCGGGCTTCTGTTCCCTGAAAACTGTTCCTTGTTCCCTGAACCCTGTCCCCTGTCAAAGGTCCAGTTTCAGCACTTTCCAGCCCCAGCTTTCGCGTTTTTTGTTGAATTCGATCACAGCGATGCCGGAGATTTGCTGTCCGGGGATCAGTTGGTACATTTCGATGAGGTGGAGGGGCAGGTAGTACTTGCGGTCCACAAAGCCGAATGCCTGACCGTCGCGCATTTCGAAGAGGCCCCGGAAGGGGGTCACGACATCGAGGCTTGGCCAGTCGTCGGTCATCTGCACGGTGAGGGGTTTGTACCAGGGGCCTGTGCGGCTGTCGCGGCGGTCCACGCGCACGCGCACGAAGTCGCCGGGCTGCAGGCGCTCTCTGAGGAGGGCAAAATCGGCCTGTACATCTATTTCACGGGTCAGGCGAATGGCGACGACTCTTTTGGGGGCGTTGACCATCAGCACGACTCCATTGTAGGCGGGCGCATCTCCATAGAGCATTTCTTCTGCGACTGGGATCGCGTGCTCATACAGTTCGCGGTTGTCGTAAAAGCCTTCTGTTTGCTGAAACCAGTCCGAAGCCTGGATTTCCAGCAGGCGGGGTGAAAGCGGGCGGCCTCCGTACTGGCGCATGCGCATCACCTCCTGCATTTCGGTTTTGGCCTCGGCAAAATGCTCGATGCGCAGCAGGACCTGGGCAAGCTGCTCACGTACGCGCAGCAGGGCCTCGGGTTTGGCTCTGGAAGTCAGGGTTTTGGCATAGCAGGCAATGGCCAGCTCTATCTTGCCCAGTTTGTCGTAGGCACTTCCCAGGGTGGACCAGCCCCAGATTTCCATCGGTTTGCGGCGCAGGAAGGGCAGCAGCACCGACTCCACCTCGTCATAGCGACCCAGTACCAGCAGGATCTGCCCTTTGAAATAGGGAGGATATCCATACTCAGGGTGCGCCTCCATCAGGGCGGAGAGTTTAGGCAAAAAGGCCTCCATTCGCGGACGGATGCCTTCGGGGTCTTTATAGGACAGGTCTATGAGGCGTTTGGCATAGGCAATATAAGCCTGCTCGGCCAGCGCCATTACCTTCAGCCCCTGGTTGGTGGCGAAGGGTTGAAATTCACTTTCAGGAAGGTGGTCGAGGTCCCACCATTCAATAAATTCCAGAAGTCCCGGATAAAAGTCCTTGATTTTCATTGCGATACGCAACAAAAGGACATAGGGCGTAGGATCTTTCTGGAGGTCGTACTCAAATAATTTGGCCTTCTCCAGCACCTCGGCCATTTTCTCATAGGGAGCAGGTTCTCTTCTGAGGGCGGGTTGTGAAATTTTGTAATAGAGCCACGCCATCTGGGTACTCAGCAGATATTCACGGTGAAGCCCCAGGCCCAGAATCTGGTCTGTGTAGGCAAGCAAAGTGTCTAAATCTGCTGTCTGAACCGTTTTTTTGGCATAATCATACAAAACCCAGCCGAGTTGGCGACGGGAGTCCAGGCTTTCCGGGTCTTTTCTCATAAACTCCTGGGCGAGTGCGAGCGCCTCTTCGAGTTGACCGGCCTGACGAAGTTCTTTGATGGTGGGCATGGCTAACGAAAAATAATCAGATACAGGTTGTGTGTGTGAAAAGTAATACATTCCTGCCCATTCTCAAAATAGCAGGCGATATTCTGAAAATTGAATTTATCGGCGCAGCTCTTTTACGCTGTAGCTGACCGTCATTTCGAGGGTCAGATAGCGCTGCCGGCCACCGTCGTAGATGCCAGCGCCGCCGGGCGTAGGGTCCATGACCACATTGAGCACACCCACATTGTAATAAGCGCCAAAGCCCACAGTTCCCCAGCGGGTGGGCCAGTTGCTGGCCACGCCAAAGGGCAGCATCAG
>RDXT01000997.1 GCA_004292985.1 Bacteroidota bacterium | reverse complement strand
GTCTTTGTCGAGGTCGGCAGGCAGAGAAAGCACCAGTTTGCCGGCGACCATTTTCCATTCGATCGGCTTGTCGTATCCGAGGAGGGTAACGGTGGAGCCGGGTTCGGGCTGTACGTGGTTCAGTGCCAGGGCCTTGCCGGGCCAGCCGTAGCTGATGGCATAGACTGTGCCGGGGTCTTTGGTCTGGGTGTAGCGCACCTTGTCGCCGTCTTTAAACTGGGCCAGGAGCTTGCTGCCATAGATGGCTTCGCTGTTCACGCGCATCCAGGCGCCGACTTCGGCGAGGCGCTCGATGCTGGCGGAGGGGATTTCGCCTGCGGCGGTGGGGCCTACGTTGAGGAGGTAGTTGCCGCCTTTGGCTGCGCAGTCCACGAGGTTAAACACCAGCGTTTCGGCGCTTTTCCAGTTGTCATCCGATGAGTTGAAGCCCCAGGTATCATTCATGGTCATACACGATTCCCAGTCGTAGGCAGAGGAGCCTTCGAGGATTTCCTGCTCGGGTGTGCCATAGTCACCGGCGTATTTCTGGTCGTCTTTGTTCATGCCCTGCATGCCCTGGCGGCCTTTGTCCACGCGGTTATTGATGATGATGTCGGGGCTGAGGTTGCGCACGTAGTTGTAGAGGTCCTGTCCCTGCTCGTGGGTAAACTCCGGAATCCATTCGCCATCAAACCACAAAATGGCCGGATCATACATTTCGACCAGTTCTTTGAGCTGGGGTTTCATGTAGGTCTCGTAGTAGTGGGGGAAATTGGGGTTGCTCTTTTTGTCGGTATTGTAATCCGGGAAGTGGGGTGCCTGCGCGTCAGGATGATGCCAGTCCATGATCGAGTGGTAAAAGCAGAGTTTGATCCCGGCTTTGTCACAGGCTTCTTTCAGCGGTTTGATCAGGTCGCGGTGTGCGGCAGCAAAGTCCACGGCATCGTAGGTGCTGGTTTTGGAGTCCCAGAGGGCGAAGCCTTCGTGGTGTTTGGAGGTAATGACGATATACTTCATCCCGGCATCTTTGGCGATGCGCACCCATGCTTCGGGGTCATATTTTTCCGGATTAAACTGGCGGGTATATTC
>RDXT01000996.1 GCA_004292985.1 Bacteroidota bacterium | reverse complement strand
TTGCCCATCAGTTTTCCGGCGAGAGCTGCCCCCGCAGGCAGGAGGGTATTGACATAAAACGACACATCCTGGCGTGCGTAACGAAGCATTCTCACAAAAAGAATGGCCTGACTTACGGCATAGTTGAGCAGCCTCCGGTATTTTCCGGGTGCCCAGGCATACCACACAAGATGCTGACTGACAGGAAGTTCTGAGAGGAATCCCGGACCTCCGCTGCTGTACAGATGCACCTCCGCGCCTCTGGCTGCCAGGGCTTTGAGGGCCTGCGCGAAGACCATCGGGCTGCCGCTGAAGTTGTTCAGCAGATGTACGGCGACAATGCGCCGGGGCTTAGTGCTGCCGGGCATAGGTCTGGGATAAAAGGCTGAGGTAAACGGGTTCGAGCTGCACAGCCTTCTGCCGCCAGTCAAAGCGGGCATCGAAATGGGCGCGGGCTGCCACAGACATCTGTGCCCGCAGGGCCTTGTCGCGGTGCAGCAGGGTCAGGGCCGCGGCCAGGCCGGAGACGGTTTCATCATAGCTTTTGTAAGGCTGGGCGATGCCGCATTCGGGGGTGATAAATTCGCCCGGCCCGCAGTTGTCGAGGCAGACCACCGGCAGGCCGTGCGACATCGCTTCGGGCACCACCATCCCCGCGCCTTCGTGCGAAGGGAAACAAAATACATCCGAATTGCGGTAAAGCTGCGCCAGGTCGCGGCGGTCAATCCAGTCAATAAACGTAACGGAACCTTCTATCTTTTCATCTGCTAATATCTTCTCCAGCAAGGACTTAGCCGGACCTTTGCCTACGAGAAACAGGTGTGTGTTTTCCCGCTCCCGCGCTGTCAGCCCCCGGTACATCTGCCCAAATGCGCGCAGGGTCAGGTCAAATCCTTTCAGGTCCACAAAACGTCCCACAGAAATGACCCGGAAACTATCGCCGTTTCGTTCGGGCGGTGTGGGCACGGTTTCCGATCCCGCCGAAGGAATCAGATAAACCCTTTTGTCTGCTATCGGGATCACTTCCGCCACACTTCGGTTCATGGGCAGGATCACATCGGCATATTTCAATGTATTTCGCAGGGCAGGACT
>RDXT01000995.1 GCA_004292985.1 Bacteroidota bacterium | reverse complement strand
AGCCGTTCCAGTGCCACCCGCGCCAGTGGTGGAAGAGCTCGTCAGCGATGAGGAAATTGAGGCGATTGCGCAAGCGTTAGAATCAGGCGATCTGGGGCCGGAAGATGATGAAGATGAAATTGAATTGTTAGATGATCGCATTCCGGATCGTTTCCCATACATCGTGGTGCTGATTGATGAGTTGGCAGATTTGATGCAAACGGCTCCGGCGGATGTGGAAATGTGCATTGCCCGCATTGCGCAAAAAGCCCGCGCGGCCGGCATCCATTTGATCATCGCCACCCAGACGCCGCGCGCGGATGTGGTGACGGGCATCATCAAGGCGAATATTCCTTGCCGCATCGCCTTCCAAGTTTCTTCCGCACTCGATTCACGCGTGATTCTGGATACCAAAGGCGCGGATAAATTAGTAGGCAAAGGGGACATGCTCTATTTGCCGCCGGGTTCCGCAAAGTTAGAACGAGCCCAAGGCGCTTATGTGACCGATCAAGAAATCGAGCGCATCATCGATCATTGCGCGGCGCAAGGTGCACCTAAATTTGAAACGGATATCCAAAAATCCATCAATGAGGACATGGACGATGGCGAGGAAGAAGTCTCCGAAGCTGATGAAGAATTGATCGTCAAATGCATCGAAGTCGTGCGCCAAGAACAACGTGCAAGCACCTCACTTCTGCAAAGGCGCCTGCGGCTGGGTTACACGCGTGCTGCGCGCATGGTCGATATTCTGGAACAGCGCGGCATCGTCGGCCCTGGTGAAGGCGCGAAGCCGCGCGAAGTGTTTCTCAAGTAGTTGCGCGCAGGTTGAGGTCAATCCCTAACAGGCAGACATCATCGTCAAAGTGATTGGACTCGCAAAATGTAAGCACCCGCTTGAGGATTTCATCTAACAAATCGACTAGTGATTGCTCGGTTCCTGCGGCGACGATTTCTTTGAGCCGCCCTTCGAAGAAGCATTCGCCTTTTGAATTTTCTGCTTCCAACACCCCATCGGTAAAAAGAATGAGCCGCTCTATTTCATCTAACGGAATGGTGCCGGTAGGAAAGTGAGCGTCTTCAAAAACTCCCAGC
>RDXT01001014.1 GCA_004292985.1 Bacteroidota bacterium | reverse complement strand
TTCCTTTTCAGATAAGGGGTGTATCTGCGCTCAAGATACGCAAAAACACAGATGCTGCTATTCTGAGAAGGGGAGAAGATGCGGAAAATGATTTCGCGGGGGGCTTGGGGCAATGTATGTATGGGCCGGGCTACAGACATTTCGCCGCTACGCGGCTCACTACGCGGCTTTTAGAAACCATTTTAAGCTCCATCGGAGCGAAACGGTTTCCGGTTTCAGCTCTAATCTCAGAATTATATAAAATTACGTGATTACGATCTCAGATTTATATATAAAAATGAGATTAGGGGTATAGATCACACATTAGCACCCCAGCGCCAGCCCTGCTGCACAAAGCGGTTGATCCGCAGCAACTCCTCATGGTCGGGCAGGTGCACCTCAGTCGGAATCCAGCCGATGCGGGGGTCTTTTTTGTCGAAAGGCGGCGGCACTTTAGACTGAAACATCAGGCCCCAGACCTGTGCAGGACAACTGAGCAGGATGCGCGGCGGCTGAAACTCCTCCTCCCATTCGGTCAGGCGTTCATTAATTTCCTCAAAAAAACTATAGGTATTGGCCAGGCGCACCCGCGAACCTGCCTTGGATTTGCCACGGGTTTTGAGGTAGCTGATCTGTGAGCGGCCCTGCTTGCGGCGCGACATGTATTTTTTGAAAACCTTGTGGTCTGTTACCTCTCCCGCCTCAAAGTAGCCCAGCGATGCGCCCCCCAACTGCACCAGCGCAATGGCATAGGAGGGCATTTCTTCCGGCAGTTGCGCTATATATGCCTGTAAATCAAAGGGTTCCGGAAGTCCGGGCAGCGGCAGCGGCGGACGGAAGCTCTCCGTGATCTGCCCTTCGGCGTTGCGCAGGCTGAGTTTGTGCTTTTCGTTGTCAGCGTCTATATGCATAGCACCCACCTGTGTCAGCCGCCGCAGGTAGCTGAGACTCTCTTCAAATGTGAGTTTTTCGGGGCGAGGCAGTTCCATATTTACTTTGTATCTTTCCTTTGCGTTTACAAAACTATACGATATAATTTTTCCCCGGATGAAAACAGGTATTCTTTTCACAGCCAACCTCTTTTTTGCGCTGCTGCT
>RDXT01001013.1 GCA_004292985.1 Bacteroidota bacterium | reverse complement strand
GGCGACACCCCTGCAAAGGCATTCACAATCCGCTGGAGCTTCGATTTTGATACATTGAGGGTAGCGATGTATTTTTCCACCGGCCATTTTTCTGCGTAATGGGCCTCTACCAGCGCGACAAACCTGCGGTACACCTCCATATTCAGGTTGGCGGCACTCTTATATATGCCTTTGCATTGCAGGCGCTGTATCTGGAGCAACATCAGGTATAGCAACGAAGATACGGCATGGCGGTCGGGGGTCTCCGATTCATATTCCTGAAGGGCCAGCTCAAAATACGTCCCCAGGCTTCCCTGTATTTCGGGGCTTACATAGATGAGCGGATGAAAATAGACATTGTTGAGAAAGATCAGATCGAAGAGCAGCGCGTTGTTTCCCAGATTACTCTCCAGAAAAGCCTCTGTAAACATCAGCCTGTAGCCATCGGGCCTTTTGAGGTCCGTGTGCGGCCACTCATGCAACTGTCCCTGCGAAATAAAAAAGAGGTGGCTGCACTCAATATCGTATAGCTGGAAGTCCACCTTTTGGCGGGCCAGGCCCTCCGTCACATAAAATACTTCGATAAAATGGTGTTTATGCGGGCTTATGACGTGATTGGCCAGGTTGGGAATGCTTTCGAGCCGGTTGATATGAAATCCCTCGTATTTGGTCTTCGACCCCAGCAGCTCGCGGATGGTGTAGGAGGGAACAGACTTCATGTACAGCAGGTTAATCCGCAATGAACGAAAAAAGCCGGGAGTGGGTTGTTTTTATGTAACCGGAAGTGGCTTGTCAGACCCGCTTGTGTTGCTTTTTTCTGCAACTTTCCGACCTGTTCTTCCGTTTTCAAAGCTGTACTCATTACCCAACACCTTACATAATGAAGCTCCGACTCGTTACCCTCATGACAGTTCTCGCGGCCCTGCTGCTGAACTGCTCCCGCATCATTGGCCAGGAACTGCCCGAACTCGACAAAAGCCCTGCCGACATCGCCTACCAGCGCAAGGACGACAAGCCCCTCGCCAAAGTGGTGTACAGCCGCCCCCTGCGCAATGACCGTGTGGTCTTCGGCAAACTGGTCAGCTACGGCAAAGTATG
>RDXT01000552.1 GCA_004292985.1 Bacteroidota bacterium | reverse complement strand
CAGATAAACCACCAGTTTACCCGGATAAGGCAGGGCAGTCCGGTACGCGCGGACAGGTGCCACACCATTGAGCACAGGGTATATTTTTTCAGGAGAAACGCCATACACTTCCCTCAGAATGCGGGCCGTATAAGCACTCACAGAAATCACCAGATCGGCCTCGGCCAGTGCGCGGCGCTCCTGCTCAAATATCCAGCCCTGGCTTTGGGGGCCACCCCGGTCATATTCCAGCGAATGCACATGCAGCACCACCGGGCATCCGCTGCGGGCCTTCAGTTGCAGCGCAGCCGCCCAGGTCATCCAGTCGTGGGCGTGAATGAGGTCATAGCGCAGATCGGCGGCCATCGAAAGCAAGAGGTCGGCATAGTCCGTAACCCGCTGCCCCAGGTCGCCGCCATACAATTCCGTTACCTGAAATGTGCGGGCAGGGGTATCCACCACCTCGCGGATCAGGGTATGGGAAACCGTTTCCTCCGTTACCTCTTCATAAGGCACCTGCACACGTTCCTCGCGCTCATAGCCGTGCAGCACCACATCGGCCATCAGCAGGCGAAAATGCCGCACCGTTTCAGAGAGGGTCTCCTGCTCGGTATGGGTCACAGCAGGGATTACTCTGCCGTCGAGGGGCAGAACATGGAGCGGGTCGTCGTCGGGCCGGGGAGCAGAGCGGGGCACAACCATGGTAAGGTTCACCCGTTTCGCCAGCGCTTCACCCAAACCCTGGCAGGCCACACCCAGGCCGCCATTTACATAGGGAGGAAACTCCCATCCGAGCATCAGTACGTCAGGTCTCAATTGCCTCCGAATTTGATCCGAAAGTATGAAAAAATTCGATGCCCCGGACGAATATTATCTTCTTCAGGGCACCTGTGTAGCAGAAAGTGCGAGGTCGTATGCTTGCTCGTAGTAGGAGGTAAGGTTATTCCAGTCGAAATGCTGGGCGGCTTCTTCGAGCTTGTAGCGCTGCGCAATACGCTCAGAACGAGGCATTTGCACGAAGGCAAACAGCTGGTCGGTGAGCTGGTTGGCGGCATCGTTGAAGCTGCGGTTGCGGCGTTTCACCACATACATGCCCGTGGATTCGGGGTCGCTGGTGCTGCGCGAAATATAGTCGCCAAAGCCTGCCAGGTCGCTGGTAACCGCCGGCACATGGCTCACCATACATTCGAGGGGCGTGTATCCCCACGGCTCGTAGTAGCTGGGGAAAACCCCCAGGTGGCAGCCCCGCACAAAGTCGGTATAGTCCATGCCCATCAGCGGACTGGTCGAAGAGATGAAGTCCGGGTGATACACAATCTTAACCCGGTCCGAGCGGTGGTTGATCAGGTTCGAGGCCCGGAGGAAATTGAGGATTTCGTCGCCTTTGTCATCCACCAGGTTGTGGGTAATGATCGAGGGCAACATATTGGTACGCCAGGTCTGGAGGGTGCGGCGCAGTTGCAGTTTCCAGGTGTCGTCCACATATTCGCTGAGGTCGGGAAACTGAAGGTTGCCCCCCGTAATAGATTCCCAGACCAGGCGTTCGCCCACCTGTTTCTGAATCACATCGCAGGTTTCTTTGATCTTCATCATCGTCGCCTTCGATTCAAGCACCAGGGGGTTAATGCTCTGAACCGGCTTTTGCGTAATAAAAAACATCACCACCGTCTTTTCGATGCCTGCCTGCTTCATGCGCCAGTTGAGCCGTGCCAGCGCTTCGAGGGTGATGTCATATCCTTTGTTGCGGTATTCATAACGCCCTGAAGTGAAAAAATACATCGTTTTGTCCAGATCGAAGGCATAGCTCTGGAAAAAGTGGCCCATGACAAAGTCGTGGATTTTCTCTTTGTACTTCTGGTGAACGTTCTGAATCTCGTGGGAGATGGCAAACTTGCTCACATTCAAGCCATTAGGCAGCAATACTTCCGGCTTTCGCCCCAGCAGATGGATACATTCGCGGGCGGTAACCTCCGATACCGTGGTCAGGATATGCGCTCCGTGCGCTGCTGCCCGCTCGATCCGTACACGGGTATCTATATTAAAGTGTTTGGCCTCTTTTTCCCAGTCATAGAAAGCCAGGTGCTCATAAAACTCAGGGTCGTTCATGGCCAGATAGCGGCCCAGCATGGTGGCATGGGTCGTGAAAATCATCGTAACGGGCGTTCCTTCCCTTCTGAGTTCCGGAATCGCCGTAGCGGCCATCCACTCGTGGATATGCGCCACCACCGGACGTGCATTTACCTCCGGATCGGTGAGGCACTGGAGGTATATTTTGACCAGAAATCCGAACGCAACTACCTGATTATTAAGGTCATCGTCTGGGGTAAAGGAAATACCGTGATGCTCCCACTGGAGGTATTTGATCTCGCCGAGGCGCTTGTACACCTGAAATGGATTAAACAGCACAGTCCGCGGACGGCCTGCCGTGAGCCAGCGGCCATAGTGCACTTCAAAGCCCATGTCGCGCATTTTGCGTACAGCCCGGCCAAAGGGATCGTTGGGCGCTTCGCTTTCTTCAAACAGCGCCTCGACGTTGGGGTGCACATAGGGACCGACGACACAATAACGGTCGCCCCATTTGTCCTGCATGCTGGGTACCTTGCTCCGGATGACCGTATAGATACCACCGACCTGATTGGCCACCTCCCAGGCAATCTCTACCAGCAGGGACTCTTTTTTCACTGCATGGATCTGCCCGAGGCGTGTCTGATCTATCTGGTCGCTGGTCAGGTTCTGAAGGCTCATAATCTGCGGATTCTTTGAGTAGTAAATGTAGGTTAAGCAAATATCTAAATTTTCGCGTTATTTGACAGTCGTTTTTCTGATTATTCAATTTTCTTTATATGTCCACCGGGAACACTGGCCAAAAACCCCTCCTGACCATCTTTTTTACTACGTTTATAGACTTGCTGGGGGTGGGTCTGATTGTGCCGATCATCACTCCGCTTTTTTTGCAGGCGGATGGTGTGCTGCCACCGGAATACGACTACCCCACCCGGACATTCCTGCTGGGCCTGCTGATTGCCACCTTTCCGCTCTGTCAGTTTTTCAGCGGGCCTTTTCTGGGCAGCCTTTCGGATAAATATGGCCGTAAACCCATTCTTTTCGCCAGCCTTTTTGTAACCGTAGCCGCCTATCTCTGCATCGCGCTGGGCATCAACACCCACCAGTTATTGCTGGTCTATCTGGGACGGGGTCTTACGGGAGCAGCATCTGGCAACCTTTCGGTCATTTACTCCTCCATTGCCGACCTGAGCAGCAAAGAAGATAAAATCAAAAATTTCGGACTGATCGGCATGGCCTTCGGACTCGGATTTGTCATCGGTCCGGCCCTGGGGGGTATTCTCTCCAACCCTGAATTTGGCCCCTATTTTACCTATTCGACCCCCTTCGTTTTTTCAGCGATTCTGGCGGCGATCAACCTTATTCAGATCAGGTTTAATTTTCCCGAAACCAACAAAAGCCCCAATCCCGACTCTGTCATTACCCTGACTACCGGATTCCGCAACATTCACCGGGCATTTACCACCCCCGACCTGATCCGGCTTTTTGTCATTTTTATGTTTTTTTTCCTGGGATTTACGGTATTCACGCAGTTTTTTCAGGTCTATCTGATCCAGAAATTAGCCTATGACAGCACCTATATCGGCTATTTATTTACCGGTATCGGCGTTTTGGGGGCCATTACGCAGGGGCTGATTGTGCGGGTGCTTTCCAAAAAGGTGGATTCGCGCACGCTGATCACGTTTGTGTTGCCTATCCTCGGAGTCGGTTACCTGATCACCCTGCTGCCCGAAGTGCGCTGGCAGGTATTTTTGACCATTCCTTTTATCGCTATTCCGCAGGGCCTGATTAATCCTAATTTTTCTTCGATGGTGTCCAATACCGCTCCGCCCCATCTTCAGGGCGAGACGCTGGGGATGCTGCAATCGGTGCAGTCGGTGGCACAGATCATCGCGCTGCTGCTGGGGGGCTATATGGCGGGGCTTTTTGTCTCAGCGCCGATGTGGATTGCCTTTGGTGCAACGATGGTGGCGTGGCTGCTGTTTTTGTTTGGGTATAAGCGGAAGTAGGAGTCTGGGGGTTCACGCAGATGCCACGGGCAGAGTCTGGGATTTCACGCAAAGGAGCGGAGAAGCAGAGACGCAAAAATCTCTGTGTACTCTGTGAAACCTCTGATACCTGCCGAAGGCATGCCTATGGCATCTGTGTTTGACTAACAGAGCCCTCCCTCAGGACTGCACAGGAGTAACCGTATGCGGCTTCGCTTTCGCAGCAGGCTCCGCTACAGGTTTCGATGGCTTAACAGGCTCCGGATCTGCAGGGCCGTAGAGCGACTCCAGCAGCCCCTCGAACATGGATCGCAGCGGTGATGCGCCCGCCGAATCAGGAGGCAAAACCTGCGTTTCAATGCCAGGACCCACTTTTTTAGCGCCTTCCTTCTCAGGCCCATGCGCAGGACGCACAGGCTCCGCAGCATACGCAGCA
>RDXT01000551.1 GCA_004292985.1 Bacteroidota bacterium | reverse complement strand
CCCATCAACAGGCCCGCCATTACGCGCGGGTTGGCGATGTCTATCACCTGCAGGCCCGCCTGCTGGATATAGGCCGCAAAAAGTGCCAGCGCCGACAAGGCCGCCGAAGCGATCGCAAAGCCCTTGCCAATGGCCGAGGTGGTGTGTCCCACCGAATCGAGTTTGGCAGTGCGGAGGCGCACATCTCTGGGCAAATCTGCCATCTGCGCGATACCACCCGCATTGTCGGTAATGGGCGCGTAGGCATCTACAGAGAGCTGGATACCGGTCGTGGCCAGCATACCCACCGCCGCGATCGCGATGCCATACAGGCCCGCAGTGCCATGCGCCACCCAAATCGCCACCGCAATCAGCACCACCGGAATCGCGGTGGACATCATCCCCACGCCGAGGCCGGCAATCATATTGGTCGCCGCTCCGGTCGAGGACTGCCGCACAATGCTCATCACAGCCCTTTTGCCCAGACCTGTATATTGTTCTGTAATGTAGGCAACCCCCAGACCTGCGAGCAGACCCGCCATCATGGCCCGGAATACCCCCCAGGCGGTGTAAGTGATCCCTTCAAAGACCCAACTCTGCGGAATCATCAGCCGGATAACGACATAAGAAAGGGCCGCAGTCAGCACCGATGCCCCCACAGAGGCAGTCGTCAGCGCACGCTGGGGGTCGCCTGTCTCCCGGATCCGCACAAAAAAAGAGGCCAGCATGGACACCAGCATCCCCACAGCGCCCAGCATCAGCGGCAGCAAAATGGGGCTCATTCCCTGAAAAAGACCCGAAAACTCAGGCAAAGACACATAGGCGCCTCCCAACACCATCGTTCCGACAATGGCCCCGACATAGGACTCAAACAAGTCTGCGCTCAGACCCGCCACGCCGCCCACATTGTCACCCACGTTGTCGGCAATGGTCGCAGGATTCAGCGGGTGGTCTTCGGGGATCCCTTCTTCGATTTTACCCACCAGATCGGCCCCCACATCGGCTGCCTTGGTGTAAATACCCCCGCCCACCCGTGCGAAAAAAGCAATCGAGGAAGCTCCCAGCGAAAAACCGGAAATTACATTCAGCATCACATCTGTTCCGCCCGGCAAAGCACTGAAAGGCAATGACTTATATAAAATATAGAGTAAACTTAAGCCCAGAATTCCCAGCCCCACCACCGAAATACCCGTTACTGAACCGCCCGTAAACGCCACGCTGAGGGCATCGCTGAGAGACGTGCGGGCGGCGCTGGTGGTGCGCACATTGGCGCGGGTGGCGACCCGGAGACCGATATAACCCGAAAGCCCGGAGCAGAAAGCCCCCACCGCAAATGAAAATGCCACCCACACATTGGAAGCTCTGTCGAGAATGCCGTTGGTCATCATGAGCAGGGCTACAACCACCATAAACACGGCCAGTACGCGGTATTCTGCTTTGAGAAAGGCCATAGCGCCTGCGGCTATGCTGTCGCCGATCTGCACCATCCGGGCATCGCCGGGGTCCTGGCGTAAAATCCACGCAGAGCGGAAGTATGTATAAAGAAGTGCCAGCGCACCTGCGAAGGGAAGTACATACACGATGACATTCATGAGGAAGAGCTTTGGAGCCTGCGATGGGCCGATGGTATAACAAAGCTAACGCAGGCAGCCCAATTTACAAATTAGCAGGGGCTTTCGGGCATTTTGCCTAACTTCCCGCCGTATGAAGTTGCCAGCCACACTTCTCCACCAGGTCCGGGACAGCATCTCGCGCCAGCACCTGCTCCAGGCGCAGCAATCTGTGCTGGTGGCAGTCAGCGGCGGTCCGGACTCCGTGTTTCTGGCCCATTGCCTCCATGAACTGGGCTACCGGATCGCGATCGCGCATGTCAATTACCAGCTCCGGGGCGAAGCGTCTCATGCCGATGAAGCCCTCGCGCGGGAAGTGGCAGCAGTTCTGGAGGTACCATTCTTTGTACAAGTAATTGACCATCAATATTTTGCCCACAAAAAAGGCCGCTCGCTCCAGGCAGAAGCCCGCAAGCTGAGATATGCCTTTTTTGAGGAAACGATGGCGGCGGAAGGATATACTGCCTGCGCTACGGCACACCATATAGGCGACCAGGCAGAGACCTTGCTGCTTTCGCTGCTGAAGGGCAGTCAGAGTGCCCTGATGAAGGGCATTCCGGCCAAACGGGGACCCTATGTGCGTCCTTTGCTGGGGATTTCCAAATCCGACATCCTCGAAGCCCTGGCGGCGGCTGGCATCCCCTGGCGGCAGGACCAGAGCAACCTCGGAGACAGCTACCAGCGCAACCGGGTGCGAAACCGCCTCTTACCCCTGCTGGAGCAGGTGCATCCGGGAGCGACACGTCACCTCGCGGGCAGGGCTGCCTGGCATGGGCAGCAGATGGCTTTTATCCGGCAGGCCTGCGAAAACGCCGGGGAAAGGGCTTTCGTACAAGAGGCACATGGCCTTTGGGTGGACAGCAGCGCCTTTGTAGCGGCATACGGCGAGGCGCATGTGGAGATATTCCTCAGTTGGGCTTTGGAAAAGCAGGGATTACACGGGCATGAACTCTGGCAGGCGGTCGCGCTATATCATGCCGATAGCGGTAAATATACAGATACCCGCATCGGGAGAATTACCCGACGGCAGCGGGGGCTTTGGATAGAGCCGATTGCACAGGTTGCTGAAGGCGAAATGGCGATTCATTCCCTTGAGAATCAGCTCCTTATTTTTCAAGGTGCTGAAATCCGGATCGAATATGTCGCGGATCAGAAGCCTGATTTTTCCATTCCAAACTGCTATTACCTCGACCCGGGATCGCTGCGTCTGCCCCTGAAACTCAGGCCCTGGCGGCAGGGCGACCGCATGACTGCCCTCGGAATGAAGCAATCCCAGTTGCTGAGTGACATTTTTATCAATGAAAAGTATAGTCCGGGAGAAAAGCTGCGGGCGATTGTGTTTGAAGACGGGGAAGGGATTGTGCTGCTGTCGGGTTTCCGTATCGCGGAGCGGGTGCGGGTGCGGTCGGGGTCTTTTGTGCGGATTTGTGTAACGCATCTGTAACGGCGACTTGAGTCGCTGCCAGAACATATACGTATGCCTATGGCATCTGCGTAACGATACCCTTATTTACCGGGCATCCAGACAGGCGAACACCATCCGGTAAAAATCGGGGTGCGATTGCCAGGTTTGCCCGGTCACATAGCGGCCATCTTGCACAGCTTCTGATTTTCTTACATAAGTCCCTCCGCACGCTTCTACCTCAAAGCGAACGTTTTCGTAGCAGGTCAGGGTCCGGCCTTTGGCCAGGCCTGCTGCGGTCAGGATCTGAATGCCGTGACAAATGGAAAAAATATACTTCTCATTGCGGTCAAATTCCCTCACAATTTCGATCACCCTGGGGTCATGGCGCAAAAATTCGGGGGCACGGCCTCCCAAAAGCAATACAGCCACATAGTCCTCGATAGAAACTTCGGAAAAGGCAATGTCTGACTCCACAAGATAGCCCGGCTTCTCGATGTAGGTGTCCCAGCCCGGCTCAAAATCGTGAATGACTAAGTTCATTCGTTTTTTGCGGGGAGCGGCAATCACCGGCTGATAACCCGCTTCTTCAAAACGGTGTTTGGCATAGAGACACTCGTAGCTTTCGCCGGCGTCGCCGGTGATGATGAGGATTTTTGCTTTGGGGGACATCGGGTTAGGGCTTTGATTTATGCAATGTCTGTGGAACGACCGTCAGCAAGATACAAAATGTTTTTATATGTAGCGATAGTTGGATGTGCAGTGAGCGGGGGTTGGAGGGAGTATGTCGTAAATTGTTGATAATCAAACACACCTGTCAGCGCCCTCGCAATATGACAGGGTTCGGCTCACCGTAACGCCTGGTAATAACTCCGATACGGGGATCAAAACAGATTTTATACTCTCTTCTCAACTGTTCCTTATAAACGGATATAACATATTCTGTTTCAGATATTTTCACGACAGGAGTAAAGTACTCCGAAGTTTTATATATTTTTTTTGTAAAAGGATTATCAACTTTATAACTGAACTTTATCCTTTTATTGCTTTTAAACCACTTTTCTGAAAAAAACAAACGATACCTGCCATTAATTTTTTTGTACCAAGCCCCATTTTTTACCCTAAATGTATCAGCGATGATCGTATCTATACCAGCAACGGCACGAGAAATTTTTATATCAGCAAACGTATTTGCGTCTATAAATTTTCTACTTATTTGATAATCAACGAAATAAATCATGTCCAGCCCCACTGCCAAGTAACTTGTAGGTTTATAATAATGTAACACAGTATCCTGTGCGAGTTTAATGTGCTGTCCTGGGAGCCATTGCAGGCTACACGTCAAGCAAAAAACCAGAAATAAGCGAAAAACAGTGCTCTTCATAGATTTAATTATTAGGAATGTTACCGACATTGCTAATTACAGTTCTTGAGCCATCAGGATTTATGAGCTTCTTTCCATATTTAAGGCCTATGG
>RDXT01000550.1 GCA_004292985.1 Bacteroidota bacterium | reverse complement strand
CATCAAAGGTGTAGGTGGAGTCCTCATTCAGGGTTAATCGTTTGACATATCCCGGTTCGGGTCGGCCTATGTAGGTTCCGGAGACAGAAGAGTGCCTGTGGACAGAGCATCCCATCATAAACAGGCATAAGAAAGGAAGCAGGATGGTTTTTTTCATAGAGGTGCGATGATTGTGTATAACACCAAATTAAAGAACGAAAGAGCAGAAACGGAATACGGAACGGGTGGGGAGTTGGGAATAATTTGGTATTTTCAGGAAATGTTCGCTAATTTCAGGTGTTTTTGAAATTATATGAGTGAAGCTGCCATCGGAAATATAATCGCCCGGCAACTGGCCAGAGAAACGGGCTTGCATGTCCAGTTTCACAGCGCTGTTGCGGGTAAACGTGGTAGTTCCTTTGATGGAAGTCTGACTATCGGAACCGCATCTGGCTCCATAGACCTTCCAACGGAGATCAAACGCAACCTCAGGCGGGCACGTATTCAGTTCCTCCGGGAGCGGATGTCGCATGAGGGGGGCTGGGTGCTTCTGGCAGATTATCTGAGCCAGCCCTTGCAGGCTGAACTCAGGGCTAACCAGATCAATTACGCCGATGCAGCCGGTAATGTATTTGTCAATCACCGCCAGATGTTCATCCTGGTCGAAGGCCGGAAAAACTACCCTGAAGAGCAGCCTCAGGATATGCTCCGACCTGCTGAGATAGCCACACTTTTCTGCCTTCTGATCCAGCCTGCACTGCTTGCGGAATCGTATCGGCAACTGGAGCAACGTCTGCAAACCAGCAAGACTACCTTATCGGGCCTTTTTACCCTGCTCAAAGATAAGGGGTATCTGAGCGGCAGGCCCGGCGGATATAACTTCGAACGCTGTACCGAACTGCTGGAAGATATCGCCATTCCCTTCCAGGATACGTTCAAACCCAAATTGCTGATCCAGCGCTTCCGCTTTGCCAGAACAAACGGGCACGAGACTTGGGCCTCCTGGCAATTACCTCCTGGCAGTTGCTGGGGAGGGGAAGCAGCAGCCTTTCTGCGGGACGGTTTTTTGCTTCCCGAAGAGTGGACTATTTATACCTCCGATTCCCTGCACGAAATGCTGCGATTGCTGCCGGTGGTACCCGACTCAGAGGGGCCGATTTCGGTATATCGGCAGTTTTGGCCGGATACTCTCCTGCCGGATAGCTCCCAACAGACAGCACCAGATGTGCTGACCTATGCCGACCTTATCAGTTCGGGTATCGGCAGAAACAGGCAGGCCGCCCTTCAGATGAATCTCCGCGTATGCTGAGGATCCAAAAACCTCCCTATCCGGGATTTGGGGAGATATTTCCGGCACTGCTGCGCATGGAGCAGGCGCTAAGTATCCAGCTTACCCTGATCGGTGCAGGCGCGCGAAATGTATGGCTGGAACTCGGAGGCGAGATCCTGCCTGCCCGCATGACCCGCGATGTTGATCTGGCGATACTGGTTGCCAGCCTTGACCTTTACGAAAATGCTCAGGCCTACCTGATTGACCATGAACACTTTTCAAAACTGACCCATCTGCCGCATGCGATCAGTTCCCCCGGTGGAATCCAGGTAGATCTGCTGCCCTACGGTCCGATTGCCTTACAGCATGAGGTTCACCTTCATGGGATGGATAGCCCCCTTCAGCTGCAAGGGCTGGATGAGGCGTGTGAGCAGGCGGTAAAAGTCCAGTTTCAGGAACAAGGGAGCTTTTGGGTGATTACCCCTGCAGCCTTGCTGATGCTCAAACTGGTGGCCTTTGATGATCGTCCTACGCACCGGGGAAATGACCTTGATGATGTGTCCCGCCTGCTGACCTCTGGCTACACATTGTTTTTTCAGGACATACAGGAGCAGCATTGGGATATTCTGACAATGTACGAAGTGAATGACACCTATGCGCTGCACGTGGGAAGCCATTATCTGGGGCGAAAGCTGGAAGAAGTTGTAAATTCCAGCGATTCGCTCAAGGCTCGCCTGACAGAGATCATTGCCCGGCATCAGAAAGATGCGGCGGCGGGTCCCCTGACACGCGCACTTATGCGCCCATATGGCTTGAGCGAGGCAGAAGCTATCGGGTGTATTGCGTCGTTAAGCCGGGGATTCTTTTCAAACCCATAAAAAGCCCACCAAAACCCCCGTCTGCTATGATCTTCCGCGAAGCTACCCCTGCCGACATTCCACAGATACAGGTGGTGCGGCATGCCGTAAAGGAAAATACCTTGTCGGACCCTGCGCTTGTTACCGATGCCGATTGTGAAGACTACCTCACCCGGCGCGGCAAGGGTTGGGTCTGCGAGTGCGAAGGGCAGGTTGTCGGGTTTTCCATCGGCGACCTGCAGGCGCACAATGTCTGGGCGTTGTTTGTACATCCGGACTACGAGGCGCAGGGCATCGGCAAACACCTGCATGACCTGATGCTGCAATGGTATTTTAGCCAGACAAGCGAAATGATCTGGCTCGGCACAAGTCCGGGTACGCGGGCGGCGGTTTTTTATGCCCGGCAGGGCTGGAAAAGCGATGGCGAACTTCGGGGGAAGGAACTGCGCTTTGAGATGAGGCGTGAGGACTGGGCGCAGCGGCATGTTGGGTAGGGGCTGAAATGCGTTTGGCCTTGTGTTACAGCGCCTTTACTTTTGGCTATACAATCATTTAAGATGACGATTCGCCACACGCGCCTTCTGCTTACCCTTCTTGCCATTTCGTTTTTGCTGATTTCCTGTAAAGAGGACGAACTGCCTCCCTGCACAGATATTCACTGGGAATATGAAGGCGAAGACGGCCCGGACGCCTGGGGTGAACTTTGTGTGGACTATACCACCTGCGCCGGTCAGGCGCAGTCGCCCGTCAACCTGGCAGGAGCGATTTATGACCCGGCTTCACTTGATATTGCCCAATCCTATTCTGCCAGCACCACGCATATCCTCAACAATGGCCATACCATTCAGTTTACCTACGATGCCGGAAGCAGTATTCTGGTGAATGGAGAGAGCTACGAACTGCTTCAGTTTCACTCACATACCCATAGTGAGCATAGCGTCAGCGGTATCTCCAGCCCGATGGAACTCCATTTTGTGCATAAAAATCTGACGACCGGAAACCTGGCTGTGATTGGCGTGCTGGTGGAGGAAGGGGCTGAAAATGAGGTTCTGAAGCTGTTTACGGAGCATTTGCCCGCTGCTAAGGATTCTACCTACGAGGCAGCCCTTACCTATGAGGCGCAGGATTTATTTCCGGAAGACCGGAGCTATTTTACCTATTCCGGTTCGCTGACTACACCTCCCTGCTCTGAAATTGTCACCTGGTTTGTGATGGAGCAATCCATACAGGCTTCAGCGGCACAGATAGAGGCTTTTGAGGCCCTTCAGCACGAAAATGCACGCCCTTTGCAGGAGCTGGATGGCCGGGTAATACGATATCATAGCTGGTGAGTGTAGCGGTTTAGGTGCGCTGTGGAATCTAAAAAAAACCTCCCCGCTTTCGCAGGGAGGTTAAAAGCTTGTATATCAATTGCTTACTTTCCGCCTATGCTCAGGTTCAGGCGGGCGAAATAAAACGCGCCGTTCATGCCCATCTGCACAGGTGCATATTTGAACACGCCAAAATAGCTGTTTTCATAGGCCTGCTCGTCGGGATACACATTGAGCAGGTTGTTGCCGCCGAGGGTAAGCTGGAGGCCCTTCAGCAGTTCGTAGGAAACGGAGGCATCGGTGACCACTTTGCCGGCAAAGGTCTGCTCCACACCAAAGGGGAAACCGTTGCGGTAGGACTGGCCAAAGTAAATATTACCGAGGAAAGCGCTGAATTTACCCGCGCTCAGGTTCAGACTCAGATTCACTTTCTGGCGGGGATTTACGCCTTCGATCAGGCCGCGCTCTGCCGGGCTGAAGTAGATGTCTTCCTGACCTTCGAGCTGTGCCGGGATGTTAAACTGGTCGTCGGCCTCGGTCTGGTTCAGGTTGCCCAAAAGCGTGATTTCCAGCCGGTTTTCACCTCCGAAATAGAGACGGTAGGAAAGCACGAGGTCCAGGCCGAGGGTGGTCGTGTTAATGGCATTGGTGAAAAAGCGACCGCCGTCTGCACCAAAAGGCAAAAAGAGGGCCTGTACTTCGGGCACCGGACCACCAAAGGGATCATAGCCAAAGAGACCTGTGAGCACGATGCGGTTTTCGACCCGGATGCGGTAGGCATCAAGCGAAATGTTGAAGTTGCTGCCGGGTTTCACGGTAAATCCGAAGCTGGCATTTTGTGAGGTCTCCTGCTTCAGTTCAGGAATACCGAGCGCCTGCGCCAGAGCGGAGTTGTTGCGGAAGAAACCCGACTGGCCCAGGCGGCCATCGCTGAGGATGGTGGTGGAAACGTAGCTGAAATTCTGCTGGTGCAGCGAAGGGGCACGGAAACCTGTGCTGAAAGCACCCCGCAGCACAAACTTCGAGTTGAAGTTGTACTTGGAAGCGATTTT
>RDXT01001012.1 GCA_004292985.1 Bacteroidota bacterium | reverse complement strand
CGGAATGCCAATGCCCGTATCGGCCACGGTGAACTGCCAGCCATTGGGCCGGGCCTGATAACCCAGCCGCACCGAAACCTGCTCCCCCGAATAGTTGATGGCGTTGTCGATCAGGTTGTTAAGCGCGTTGCTGAAATGCACACGGTCTACGGACACAGTGGTCGTGGCCGGAATAGCCACGGTAAACTGAACGGACTTTTGCGCCTGCACCTGATGGTTGGTAACGAGGTCGTTAACCAGTTGAGCCAGATCAAGCGGTTCGGGGTGGATTACCAGCTCGCGCTTTTCTTCTACGGCCAAATTCAGGACTTTCTCGACCAGATCGGCGAGCCGTTGCAGGTTGTTTCGGGAAATAGTCAGGTAGGTCTGGGTTTTCTGAGGGTCGTTTAGAGCACCGAAATGCTGGAGGGCATCCACAGCGGCTGCGACGGTGGCAATGGGCGTTTTTAGCTCGTGGGTCATGTTGTTGATGAAGTCGTTTTTGACCTCCGACAACTTCTTCTGCCGCAGAATCGTGTTCAGCATCAACAGAAAACAACCCGTTGTGAGCAACAGCAGGAGCAGCGAACTGCCGAGCGTCCAGCCCATCCGTTGTATCAGGTAAAGCGCGGGCGATCCGAACGATGCCTGAGCAAACAAGTATCGCCGTGGGTTAATGGGCATAGGGATCGTTTGAACTCCCTCAGCGTTGGGATTGGTAGTCCGGGTATCGAAAATGACAATGTTTTCGGCAGTTTTCTGCGGTCGAATCTGGAGCGTGTCGAGCCGGAACGGAGCGTTGATCCCCCGATTCTTCAACTCCAGGGCATAGGCGGTGCGGAGTTTGCTCAGATCGAACACCGCTCCCCCCGCCCAGTGGTTGAGCAACAACCCCGAAATCCGACGGGCGAGCGTATCAGCCGGAGCCTTCACCGTAGCTTTCCCCGGTATCTCCGCCTTTTTTGCGCGCTCGTCCACAAACACCCTGATACGCCCCTCCTCTGCGTTGAACCGGCGCACAAAGACCTGCGTTTGGCCGCCCTCCGACGACGTATTCATCGACAGCTCCCCCGACAACAGCCGGTCGGCTTCGGCCAGC
>RDXT01001011.1 GCA_004292985.1 Bacteroidota bacterium | reverse complement strand
AGAACGCGGCGATGACAATTATGCTTTCCGACTGATTTACACCCTGTCGCGGCTCGAAAACAACACCGAGGACATCAACTTCCGCGCGATGGATGCCAATAATTTTGAGGCAGAATGGGGGCCTTCGATCAACGACCGCACCCATATCATCAACAGCATTTTCACCTGGTATCCGGTGGAGCACCTGACCTTTTCGGTGGCGGCGCTGCTCCAGAGCGGTCAGCCCATCAACCGCATTCCCAATGGCCTGCTCTACGGCACGACCGACCTCAACGGTGATGGTCAGTCTTTTGGCGATGCCTATGTGGGCAACAGCGACCGTCATCCGGGCGAGAGCCGCAACAGCGACCGTCTGCCCTGGGCCAGCACCTTTGACCTGGGCGCGCAGTACGATGTGAGCCTCGGAGGCAATGCCCTGGTGTTCCGGGCCGATGTATTTAACCTGTTTAACGCCGCCAACCTCAGCGGCTACAGCAACAATGCCACTCAAAGCAACCAGATCCAGGCAGGCAGTGCCGCGTCAGGTCTGCTGGTGCGCCGCAACGCTTCTGCTCCCCGGCAGTTTCAGTTTGGGGTGAATTATCTGTTCTAACTATTGATAATGAATGAGTTACGAATCCGCAGGGTAGAAATGCCCTGCGGATGTTTTTTTGTTGGAACCTTATCTGAATTCCAAAGATATTGCATCATGATCCTCGCCTTCGACAGCTATTATGTAAATAATGAAGCCCATACGGCCTGCATTGCCTTCGAACAATGGACAGACGAAACGCCTGCGCAGGTCTATACAGAAATCACTCCGGAAACGGCTGAGTATGAGCCGGGTGCATTTTACAAACGGGAACTGCCCGGCATTCTTTCCCTGCTGAAACAGATCGAAACCGCGCAGGTATCGCACATCGTCATAGACGGATTTGTGGTGTTGGATGATGCGGGAAAACCCGGCCTGGGCGCACATCTCTATGCATCTCTGGGGCAAAAAATACCCGTGATCGGAGTAGCCAAAAACAATTTTGCGCTGTTACAGGCCCGCAAGCGTGAACTTTTCCGGGGGAATAGCCGTAAGCCGCTGTATATCA
>RDXT01000549.1 GCA_004292985.1 Bacteroidota bacterium | reverse complement strand
ATTTTCAATGACGGTGAGGCTGATGTTTTTGATGCCGGGGGTATTCCACGAAGCGGTGAAGTTGGCACCGCCCGCGCCGCCGCCGCCATCGAGGTCCCACAGGAAGGTCGTTCCGGCAATGCCCGCAGAGCCGGTGTAGGTGATCTGCGCCGCCTGGCCCGCGCAGACCTGCGGTGTTACGGTAAAGTTGGCCGTGGGGGTGTTGTTGACGATGATGGTTTTGGTTACCACAGGCGAGATACAACCGCCATCTGCTACCTGGAGGGTTACGGTTTGGGTGCCGGGCTGTGTCCAGGATACCTGATAAGGTCCCTGGTTGCTGCCTACCAGCGAACCGATATTGGTACCAAAGTTCCAGGTATAGTTCGCTCCCAGCACCTGAGGGGCCAGGAACGTGATCGTAACTGGCTCATTGATACAGGTTTGTGCAGGAATGGCAAAATTTGCCTGGGGCAGCGGCACAAAGGTGATGTTGACCGTGTCTTTGTCTATACAACCATTCTGATCCGTTGCATTCAGCACATAGTTGATGCTCTGGGGAATGTTGGTAACGAAGGATGCCGTTGGGTTAGCGGAGCCTTGCGGTCCCTGGAAACCGATGCTGGGAACCCAGCTATAGGTGAGTGTTGTGTCGGCAGGACCGCCGAGGGTTACCTGCTGCCCGGAGCAGACCGTCTGGTTAGGACCTGCATCGGCCTGGAAAGGATCTTTGATCGTCAGAATAGCGGTGTCCGAAAAGCAGCTCAGTACGTCCAGCGCTACGATGATCGTTTCATCACCTTCAACAATGTTATCATTAAAAATGGTCACCGGAATCAGAAGAGAATCCTGTCCGGGAGGGATGATGACCGGAGGCACGAGGTTTACAGTATAGTCCACGCCGGGCGTTGCAGTGCCGAACACATTGAAGTTGATGGGCAGACCACCACCGCCACCGGGGGCATACAATATAAAGTATCCGTCAATACAACCTTCTACCGCTTCGGGGCTGTTGGGGTTGTTTACGTTACCGGCGATCACAGCGGGGGGATCCTGGCCGCATGACATAGACTCGACAAACACACCTGAGTCCACACTGCCATCCTGCTCGTCTGCAATCACCAGCTTAATCGAGTAGGTCTGGCAGGGGATTACAGCGATTTTCGATTCGATAATGACTGTAAATGCATCAAAAGCGGTAATAACAGGTACCACGTTGTTGTCCACGTAGTAGATGTTGTTGGTCGTTGCATTTACATTCAGTACAGAAGTGACAAAACTGGTGGTCGTAGAGGTCGGGATGCGGGCCATATTGGTAGCGGTCGGAAAACCGGGACCCTGGATAAATGCCGCGAATGCATCATTAAAGCCGCCGAGTACGAACTCCGGGTATTCATTGGAGGCGAAGCGGAATTTGATGGTTAAGCTGTCGCAGGCGGGTACCACGTCGAAGGTAACGATACAGGCATCGTTGGTGTTGTTGCCGGGACCGAGCAGGGCATTCAGCTGCGCGTCGCCGGGCGAGTTGACGTTGTTTGCGCCGCCGCCGCCTGTCAGCGGTGCGCTGCTGATCGAGCCGGAGGTCATCAGCAGACCTGTGGTGAGACCCCAGGTTGTTGCCGTGGCATTAAAGCCGCCCATCTGGGGCTGACCGCCACCGAAAGGACTGCCGACGGTGTCGCAGTTCATGTTGATGTTGCTGATCACCACACCAGGCCCTTGTATATCAGCTACATACTGGGAAAAAGGTGAAGTCGAGCTTACGGTCAACTGTGCCTGCAGGGAGGGGATCCCGCACACACAGGCCAGCAAGAACAGTATTGATCGTACAGGTCGTAAAGATGCATTCATACGCAAGAGATATTTGCAAGGGTTGTATTCAAATAGACGAAACACAGGCGGCAAAGGCTGCAAAATCCTTATCCACCTGCTTGTTTATAGCGATAGCCCAAACGGGTTAGTTCTGCCTTAATCTTTTCGCGGAAGTCGCCCTGAAGCAGGATTTCCATTTCTTTCACGGAGCCCCCGCAGCCGCAGAATTGCTTGAGCCTGCGGCCCAGCGCTTCCAGGTCCTCTTCGCGGCCCCTGAAATTCCAGATACGGGTGACCATCTTGTTTCCCTTCATTCTGTCGAGGGAAATCCGGAGGTCCTGCTTTGCCGGAAGTGGCGTGAGGCCATCATCCGTGTCTTCAGTGTCGAACGTAAAGTCGGGATTTGTCGAATAAACAAGTCCGTCTATATCAAGCTTTTTCCTGCCTGCCATGATGGGTTCAGGTTTGTGTAAAATTACAATTATTTTTTATCTATTACACATCTTCTTTACCTTCTGCACAGGCATATTGCAAAAGTGCGTTGCGTAAAAAGGGTGTAAGGGTGTAACGATCGGGTTCCCACATCTGTTTTTCGATCTGCCGCACGGCCTGCAAGCCCCGGATGGTATTGCTGACAAATACCTCATCGCTTTTTAATAACTGATTGATAGTCAGGCTTTTTTCTTCCACTTGCAACTGCAATTGCTGTGCGATCCGGATCACCTGGCGGCGCATTACCCCATCGAGACAAGCATCGGAAAGCGGTGGGGTGAGCAGCTTTCGTTTTTGAACCGCGAAAACATTTGCAGACGAAATTTCTGAAACCTTACCCCGGTACAATAAGAGCGCATCATCATACAAGTTGCTTCGCGCGTAGATAGACGCCATCACCCAGGGCAGCGCCGAAGCCAGTTTACATCCGGTCCAGGGGGCATCAGGAATCATCGCCTCGCGGTAAATGGTCAGCCGCAGGGGTGTGGCAGCCTGGTAGAGATCGTCTTTGAGGTTATAGGCTTCGATCAGAAAGAGCGGATGGTGGGCCACCGGGAGATAGGCGCCGCTGCCGCCCCGGTACACGTGCAGCCGCAGGCGGCCGTGGGCATGTATGGCATTGGCCTGAACGCTGCGACGCAACTCCTCGCGCATACGGGCGCGCCAGGTCTCCTCCTCAAACTCCATCCGGAGAATATGCATCCCCCGGATCAGGCGGTTGAGGTGGTCGGCCATAAATAAAATACGCCCCTCGTACACCCGCAGGCTTTCGAAGAGGCCGTCTCCATACTTAAAACTGCGGTTGAGCAGAGACACCTCAGGCGCTCCTTCTTCCAGCAGATGACCGTTCAGATTTATCATCTTTGCGCATTTCCAAAGAGATTTGGCCATCAAATGTAGGAAATTTCTCTCTGGCAACGATATTCGCCCTCTGATACATGCCTGATTTAAAGGAACATATCCTCATTTGCATCTGCGGACCCACTGCGGTAGGCAAAACGGCGCTTTCCCTGGCGCTGGCCCGCTATTTTGATACGGAAATCATTTCCTCAGACTCCCGCCAGGTCTTCCGGGGCATGGACATCGGCACCGCGAAGCCCGGCCCCGCAGAGAGGGGCAGTATCCCACACCACCTGATAGATATCCTCGATCCGGACCAGACTTATAATGCAGGGCAGTTTGTCAGAGATGCCGAAGTGCTTTTACATCAGATATTTACCCGAAAAAAAGTCTGTATCATGGTGGGCGGCTCTACCTTATATACAGATGCTTTCTGGTACGGGCTGAATGAAATGCCGGAAGTGGCCCCCGAACTCCGGGCTACCTTAAAGAGAGAGTGGGAAGTGCTGGGGCCTGAGCCTTTGTTAATGGAGCTGCAAGAGGCTGATCCTGAGACATTTGCCCGGATAGACCGCCAGAATCCTTCGCGCGTATTGCGGGCACTGGAGCTGATCCGGACAAGCGGACGACCTGCTTCGGAACTCCGGACAGGGCGCAAGGCCATCGAAAGATCTTACCGCATTGTGAAAATCGCTTTGCATGACCACCGCGAAAACCTCTATGCACGGATTAACCACCGGGTAGATGAGATGATGGATGCAGGTCTGGCAGGGGAGGTGAGGAGCTTACTCGCAAAAGGATATTCTCCTGACAGTCAGGCGCTTCAAACCATTGGCTATGCAGAGATGATCCTTTGTCTGAAGGGAGAAATGAGCATAGACGAAGCGATCACGGCCATCCGGCAGCACAGCCGAAACTATGCCAAACGCCAGCTTACCTGGCTGCGGCGCTATCAGGATATGGTATGGATACAGGCGGGGGCGGTGGAGCAGATGGCAGCTGCAGTGCTGAAGGAGATCCCGTAACGGCAACTTTAGTCGATGAATTTTGTAGCGGCGACTTCAGTCTCAGTTCGTACACAGGCGACTGAAGTCGCCGCTACGAAGCCTTATTTCACCCCCAGCCGGCTCCAGAGGCCCTTTTTCTTTTCCTCAATCCGGAAACCTGCCCCCTTCACAATCGTCATGACTGCATCTGAAGAGAGCGAAGTCTCGATGCTGAGCACCTTTTCAGGGTTTTCGGTATCTACTTCCCAGGTCTGGATTTCGCTGGCGGCATCGAGGTGGGGTTTTACTTTGGCCACACAGCCGCTGCAGTTGATATTGGTGGTGTAGGTATATTTCATT
>RDXT01000548.1 GCA_004292985.1 Bacteroidota bacterium | reverse complement strand
GCGGCTGCCAGGGCGGCTGAAGCAGTCGTGGGTTTCCAGAAGAAGCCCAGCAGGAAAATGGCCACCACGCCGGGTGAAATAAGACCTGTAAAGTCCTGGATAAAGATAAATATCTGGCCAAAGCCCACCAGAGCGGGCGCTACGATGGCAGCGATGATCATCGGAACAATGACAGCAATTCGACCTACATTTACCAAAGTATCCTGACTGGCGTTTTTGTTGAAGTACTTATGGTAAATGTCGAGGGTAAAGATGGTCGAGATACTGTTGGCTTTGCCGGCCAGAGACGCGACAATCGCAGCGGTAAGTGCAGCAAAGGAGAGACCTTTGAGGCCCTCTGGCAACAGGTTCAGCAGCACAGGGTAAGCGCGGTCGGGCTTGGTAGCCAGTTGGGTAGCGCCTTCACTGATAGGTCCCAGCATATCCTGCTGAAAGGTTCCCACGCCTTCTTTGTGGAGAAGATAGGCAGCGATACCCGGCAGCACCACGATCACTGGCATGAGGAGTTTCAGGAAAGAAGCGAAGAGCAGACCGGAACGGGCCGTTTTGAGATCGGCACCGAGTGCGCGCTGGGTGATGTACTGGTTAAAGCCCCAGTAATTCAGGTTGGCAATCCACATCGCACCCACCAGCACCGCCAGACCGGGCAGTTTTGCATAGGCATCTTCTGTCCCGCCTTTCCCATCGGGCATCATCATGTCTCCTTTATTCAGGATCATGTGAAAGTGGTCGTTGGCTTTTTCATAGACCAAACCCAAACCAGACAAAGCGCCGCTGCTACCGAAATGCTGTGCGACCAGGTCGAGGGCCAGGTAGGTAGTGGCCAGACCGCCGAGGGTCAGCACGATCACCTGAATTACGTCCGTATAACCGATCACTTTCATTCCGCCGAGGGTAATGGCCACCGCAAACACCGAGAGGCCGATGATACACACGGTCAGGCTCACGCCGGAAATAGTATTGATCGCCAGGGCACCGAGGTACAGGATCGAAGTCAGGTTCACAAATACATACACCAACAGCCAGAATACCGCCATGATGGTTGCCACCAGGGGGCTGTAGCGCTGCGCCAGAAACTGGGGCATGGTGTAAATTTTGTTCTTCAGGTAAATGGGCAGGAAAAACACAGCCACCACCAGAAGCGTAGCTGCGGCCATCCATTCATAGGAGGCAATGGCCAGGCCCATCGCAAAGCCGGAGCCTGACATGCCGATAAACTGCTCGGCTGAAATGTTGGAGGCAATCAGGGACGCGCCGATGGCCCACCAGGTAAGGGAGCCTTCTGCCAAAAAGTAATCCTGAGCCTTGTTTGACTGGTCGGCCTTCTTCCTGGCGACCCATAGTCCTACGGCAATGACCAGCACGGCGTAGGCTATAAATACGATATAATCTGGAAGGGAAAGATGCATAGAGGTTAAGTTACAAGCGTAGTGTAGGTAAACATTTCCAATATAAATCAATTTTTCGCATATTCTACGAACATGGACTTCAAGTTTTTCACGCGAAATGCTTGTGATTGACCCCGGCGGCATATTACTTTGAAGACAAAACGCACCTAACCGCTTCATCCTCATGAGTGCACCCCGCCTCTTTGCCCTGCTCGCCGGTATCAATCAGTATCCAGAAGGAATTGACGACCTGAGAGGATGCGTCAACGATATACTTGGGACAGAAGACTTTCTGCGCAACGCCTATCGGGGCGTGTTTGATGTGCAGATCGAAACGCTCCTCGACGCACAAGCCACCCGTACGGGTATCATCGAAGGCTTTCGCAGGCACCTCGCCCAGGCGCGCGAAGGCGATACGGTCCTCTTTCAATACAGCGGACACGGCTCACAGGAACTGGCGCATGCTTCTTTCTCTGCTGTCTCTCCTGAGCTGATCAACGAAACCCTGGTCTGTGCCGATAGCCGAATCGCGGGCGGCTATGACCTGGCCGACAAAGAACTGGCAGCCCTCATTGCGGAGGTCGCGCAACATCACCCGCATATCGCCATCCTGATAGATGCCTGTCACTCCGGGAGCATCACCCGCGAAGTGGCGGAATTCCGGCTGGGCGCCCGCCGCCAGACAGCACGCGGAGGCTATGTAAGGCCCCTGGAAAGCTATTTAGACGGATATTATGCCCAGATGCTGGAAAAAACAGGCGATATTACCCTACCTCTGGCACAACATATTACCCTCAGCGCCTGCGACCGGGGTGAATTAGCCAATGAAACCCTGCACGACACCGGGCTTTTTACCACTTCGCTCCTCGATGTGCTGAAAAACAGCCCCAGTGCCCCTACATACGCCGACCTTTTCCAGCGAACCCGTGCCCGTGTACGCCGTATGGCCGATCAGCAGACCCCGCAATTTGATCCGCTGGGTTATTTTAATCCCTATACCACCTTTTTGCTGGGAGAAAAAAGCACAGAGGCCCGCAAACGGGTGCTGGTGACCTTTAACGCCAAAGATAAAAGCTGGCAGATCGAAGAAGGTGCCCTCCACGGGGTCAGCAGCAATCCGGGCCGCGCTGTAACGCTGGACCTGTTTGCCGAAGGACAGGAAAGCCCTGTGGCTCAGGCAGATGTAACCCATATTTTGCCCAACCGCAGCCTCATTCAGCCCAGCGGAAACCTTAGCAGCGGCCAGGAATACTTCGCCGAATATACTTCTCTGCCTTCGACCCAACTGGCTGTATATATAAAGGAGGAAGTATCCGATCCGAATTTCCTGGCAGAAATTCTGGCCCCTTCACCTGCCTTCCTGCCCGAACGAGCCGAAACCCCCGGAGAGACCCCTTTTCATCTTCACATCCGGGAAGATGGCTACTACCTCTACCATGCGCCCAGCAGTACCCTTATCCAGGGGGCTTTGCGCGATCCCGAGGCAGCGGGCTATATGAAAACCATTCTTTCGCGGGTGCAAAGTTGGGAGCGCGTGCGCAACCTCAACAATCCCCTCCCGAAACTCAATCCGGAGGATGTGGAGGTAGTCTATTTCGAAAGCCCTTCCAAGGGAGTGAAAGCCGGAGCGCCCCGAAGCGGACAGGTAACGGTGGATGTATATCAGGAAAACAACTGGCAGCAGCGCTGTTGCCTGCGGGTGGTGAACAACAGCCCCCAGAACCTCTTTTTCTACTGCCTCTACCTCGACGACGCCTACGGCATTTCTACCCAGATCACCAAAGAACCTGAATTTGAGCTGCCACCCGGCACAGGAAAAGATATTTTTGAAGGTAATGCGGGTGTGTCCGCAGAGCAGCTCGAAGGTCTGGACATCCTTAAAGTGCTGGTCGCCACCGAGCGGATCGAGGGCTATATGCTGCTGCAAAACGGGATCGACATCGGCCATTTCGAAAGATTTGAAAACCGCGAAAGAGGCACAAAAGGAATGGGCACCAACGAACTTGAAGACAACAAGCCCATTACCAATGACTGGTTTGCCAAAACGCTGGAACTGCGCCTGATTAAACAAGAGTCAAAGGTCTCAGAATCAAGCACTTCGATCGCTGGCGGACGGATCCGATTTGCAGGACACCCCGCCCTTCAGGCGCAGATCAGTCTTCAGTCAGGACAGACCCGTATGCGCAGCGTATCAGGCGCGGTGATTCCGGAACTGGCGCCCGACCTGGGTCTGCAACTGGTCTCGCTCAGTGGCACCCGCAACGCCGGAGGCCCGGACATGATCGAACTTTCGGGGATCGAGTATGCGGAGAGTGTAACCGAGGAAAATCCGCTGAAGGTAAGCATCCAGACCGATCTGGGCGAAGATGAAGAATTGCTGGCACTGACTTTTGATGGCGAAGATATTTTGCTGCTGGGCAGCGGTAGCCGGCGCGAAGGCGGAGAAACCGAACTGAGCATCACCCGTATCCCGGAAGAGAAGGTAAAAACCCGCACCCTGAACCGGGCTGTGAAGCTGTTTTTTGCTAAAGTAGCGCTCAAAAAAGGAGATAATGAGCTGTTTATCTTCCGCGAAGCCCACCTCGACAGCAGCAAAGGCGAGATCGTCTATACGGAGATTGATAAGGAAAAAGTGGCCCGTGCGGGAAGTATCCTGGTGCTGCTGCATGGCATCATCGGCAATACGATAGACATCGCAAAGGCGGTAGAACCTGCCCGTAAAAGCGAAACCAACCCGGAGGGCTACGACCTGATCCTGACCTTCGACTACGAAAACCTCAATACGCCCATCCGTGAAACGGCCCGCAAGCTGAAAGAAGCCCTTCAGGCTGCCGGGATAGACGAAACCCTGCAACAAGGCCCGGACCGCAAAAAGCTCGAACTCCTGGCCCATTCGATGGGAGGCCTCGTCAGCCGCTGGATGATCGAGCGCGAAGGGGGCAGCAAACTGGTCAGCCGCCTGATCCTCTTTGGCACACCTAACGGAGGAAGCCCCTTTGGCGACATCACCAAATACCGCGACATGGCGGTGAGCGTGCTGGAATATGCGCTGAATGTGCCCTTCCTCAAAACCTTTATCCCCTGGGC
>RDXT01000547.1 GCA_004292985.1 Bacteroidota bacterium | reverse complement strand
AAAGGAAGAAAAGGCCATGCTGCTGAGGGTAGAATTCAGCTTAAACACGCAGCCATCCTGGTTACCGCCATAGTTGGGCTGAAAGGCGGATACGGTCGGGAAGTTAGCGGACTTTGTACAGGCAGCTACATACACATTCCCTCCGCCATCTACCATCACTTCCCCGCGCGCGTCATCGCCGTAGTTAAATTTGGTATTGGTAAAGGGGTTCGGGCTGCTGCTCGTGGCGCCATTGAGTCCGTCGTCTCCGCTGCCGCCAATAAAGGTCGAAGCCAGCAACTGGGTGCCGTCCGCGCTGATTTTGGAGACAAACATATCGTAAGCGCCGTTGTGAGAGACATCATAAGCGCCTGGAGTAACGGGGAAAAAAGGGGAATTGGTGCGCCCAAACACAAGCAGGTCGCCTGCGGCATCCACAATCATGCTGTGGGGCTGATCTTCCTGAGACTGAAAGGGGTTCACGGTCGGGCCGCCCAAAAATGTAGAAAAGATCAATTGGGTGCCGTCAGGGGTAAACTTTGTAATGGCGGCATCGGAGGTTCCTCCCTGGAAAACGGCTTGAAAAGCGCCGAGCGTTATCGGATAATTCTGGGTGCTTCGGACGATTCCGCCTCCATAGGCATGACCTGTATTGTCATAAGTAGCCGTAAAGCCCCAGTTGTCTGCCGAAGAGCCTGAATAGGTAGAGAAAATCAGCACCGGGTCAATCACAAGCGCATATCGGGCGTCATATCCCTGCGGAAAATCAAAGCTGATGGTCTTTCCCTGCAATTTGTAGCGGCAAGGTACCTCCTTTTTCACGCCATCTATCTCCTGATATGCCACCGGAGGCATTTCTGTAAGCTCCCGGATGCTGGTTTTGATAATGATTTTACCGTCTTGCAGGGAAATGTCGTCCACGCCCTCGTAGCGCAGGCGGATGTTGCGGCTATCGGCTCCGGGCGCGAGGATAAAGTCGTATTTCACTGCATTTTCGAGGCCATAGAGGCGCAGATCTATCCCCGGATAGAGGGACTGATAGTTGATGACACCATATAGACCCACATTCCCTTTCCATCTGGCAGGATCATTTCCGATGAAATAGTTGTGGTATTCGGGAAAACGATGCTCCGGCTGAATGGCAGGCGCTTCATTTGCCCCTTCAAAATGCAGCCTCATGCTGTGGGAACGGAACATTTCCACCTCTGAGGAGGGCTTTGTATGGCTGTGGGCATGCTGCTCAGGTGTGTCGTAGAACTGATACGTAATCGCTTTGTCCTCGAAATATACGTTTCCCCCCTGAAGTAACGTTTTATAGCGGATCACAGGCTCCCACTGGCCTGCGTTTTCGATAAATCTGAGCGGACTGCGCTGCGGATCAGGGCCTCCGGGAATATCGATCCTGCGGGCTGAGAGGCTGTGGGAAGAAAGGGCCCCCAGCAGAAAACAGGCAACGAAATACAGATACTTCATAGGAGGAATCATGAGATCTTATGGTTTGAGTAATCAGATCCTGGAGGACTAATTACGGGAAAAATCTATGTTACTAACGCACGAATGATAAAAATAGATACGCATTTCCTAACTTTGATCTATGAAAGTGCATACCGAGACGGAGGAAAACTACCTGAAATGCATCCTGAAGTACTCTCTTCAGGAAGAAGTAGTTTATACCAACACCATCGCTGCGCATCTGGGAACGAGCGCGGCATCTGTCACGGACATGCTCAAGAAGCTAAGTGAGAAACAACTCGTTCACTATAAACCCTACAAAGGAGTCAGTCTCTCTGAGGAGGGCCGCCGCATTGCGCTGGCGATTGTGCGGAAGCACCGGCTCTGGGAGGTTTTTCTGGTCGAAAAGCTCAAATTTTCCTGGGACAATATTCACGAGGTAGCCGAACAGCTCGAACACATTGAATCTCAGGAGCTTATCCGGCGCTTGGATGATTTTTTGAACTACCCCAAGTTCGATCCGCACGGCGACCCGATCCCTGACGAATACGGTGCCATCGAATCGCGCAATACGCGGCTGCTCAGCGAGATACAGCCCGGCGAAACAGCCATCGTGGCAGGCGTGGGCCGCTCTGACCCCGACTTTCTCCAATACCTGGAGCGCGTGGGACTCACCCTGGAGCGCGAAGTGCGGGTGATGGAGCATCTGGGATTTGACGAATCTGTGCTTCTGGAAATCGGCGATCAGCACACGGTCATCAGCGGCACCGTGGCCCGGAATCTGTTTGTGCTGCAAAGCGCCCTATAAGACCCTCCGATGGCAACCCTGCACAAAGGGCTTGCGTAATGACAAGATTGTTTGCACTTTGCCGAACCAGAGGAAGATCGTTTATGTCGGAGAAAGGAAGAAATACTACTGTAATCTTTAATCGTAAAGCCAGCTACGAATACGAACTGATTGACAGCTACACAGCCGGTATCCAGCTCAGAGGTACCGAGGTAAAGTCATTGCGGCTGGGCAGGGCAAACCTGCAGGAAGCCTATTGTTTTGTCGAAAATGACGAGGTGTTCATCAAAGGAATGAATATCTCCGAATATGATAAAGCCAGCTACAACAACCACGATCCGCTGCGTGTGCGCAAGCTTCTGCTCAAGAAAAAAGAGATCGTGAAAATGCGCAAAGCCCTGGAACAGAAGGGCCTCACACTGGTGCCTCAGAAAATCTATTTCAACGACCGTAACTTTGTGAAGCTGGACCTGATTCTGGCCAAGGGTAAAAAACTCTATGACAAACGCGACTCGGTGAAAGAAAAAGACACCAAACGTGAGCTGGACCGCCACATGAAAAAATACGCCTGATCTATGAAAGGCCGGCCTGTCTGGATTGACACAGACCTCGCCATCGGGATGTTTGCACCTGAAACGGGCTTTGCCGATGTGGACGACGCCTACGCGATCCTGCATCTGATGCGCGCCCGCCAGGTGGCCGTAAGGGGCATCAGCTCTGTATTTGGCAACACCAGCCTTGAACATGCCACCCGGCTCTCCCATGAAATTGTGCAGCGTTTTGGTGAAGGGAATCTTCCGGTATATACAGGTGCGGGCAAAAAACTCGACCTGAGCGACCTGCACGAAAGCGAAGCGACAAAGGCCCTGGCCGAAGCCCTGCGCAGCGAGCGGCTGACGATCATGGCCATTGGTCCGGCAACGAATATCGCCACCCTGCTCCTGCTGCATCCCGAATGCGCCTCGCAGATTGAATCTATTGTGCTGGTCGCTGGTCGCCGGAGCCTGGAGCAGCACTTCTGCGTGGGACCCGCACATTCGCCCCCTTTTCCCGACCTCAATTTCGACCTCGATCCTGACGCCTTCCGCATCCTGCTCCAGCACGATGTGCCCGTGGTGCTGCTCCCCTTCGAAATTTCGCACAAGGTGTGGATAGACAAGGCCAACCTCGACCAGCTTGCCCTGCGGGGCGAGGCAGGCGCGTATCTTGCCGGAGGCTCCCGCAACTGGCTCAGCCAATGGGCGTCTTTCGGCTGCGAGGCGTTTAACCCCTTCGATGTGCTGGCCAGCGGGTATATTCTCTATCCGGAACTCTTTGCGTATGAAGACCTTCCGGCGCGGATCGAAATTCATCCGGACGATACGTCTGTTACGGGTGCCGCTGCCTTTAAGCCCTATCTTTTGCTGTCGCAAGACAAGCCCGGCATCCGGAGTGTCCGCTACTGCCATACCGCCGCCCCGGAGTTTAAACAAAAACTTTGGGATGATCTCGCGGGTTAATATGTTTGCTTTCCCCTTAGCCAATCTTCCATGAGCTACCTCTTAGACGCCGCCCATCCCGGCCACATCCAGGAATATCTGAAAACCCGCCACTGGATAGAAGATACAGAGCAGGTGCTTTCTGCAGCCAGACCCGGCGAAGGCAACATGAACTATACCCTTCGCATTCAGACAAATACGCGCAGTTTTATCCTGAAACAATCACGCGGATATGTCGAAAAATACCCTTCCATTGCCGCGCCCAGAGACCGCGCACTCACCGAAGGGCATTTTTACGGGCTCGTGCGGGCGCATGAGGACTTGCGGAGCTATATGCCGGAGCTGTATCACAGCGATTCCGAAAACGCCCTGCTGATGATCGAAGATCTCGGCGAAAGCAGCGATTTTACCTCCCTTTACCAGCCGGGTAACCACCTGCAGGAAGCGGAAATCGAGACGCTGATGGCGTATTTGTCTTTGCTGCATGAAAAAATCACGCTGGAGACAGTTCCCGCAGGCCTACCCAACCGCGCCATGCGTGCGCTCAATGCCGAGCACATTTTCCATTATCCGCTGATGGAGGACAACGGATTTAACCTCGACACGGTAACACCCGGCCTCCAGCAGATCGCCATGCGCTACAAAACAGATGCAGCCTTAAAAAGCAAGGTTGCCGGACTGGGCAATCTGTACCTGGCCGATGGCAGCACCCTGCTGCATGGCGACTACTATCCGGGGAGCTGGCTGCGGACCACGCGGGGTGTGCAGGTAATCGATCCG
>RDXT01000810.1 GCA_004292985.1 Bacteroidota bacterium | reverse complement strand
GTTGCCCGTAGCACCATCCAGATACAGGTAGCCCAGCGGCTCCCTTCTGTGGGCAGGCACTTCTATCTGGCGGCGGCCCGACAGGTAGTCGGAGGTCGCGCTCGAAGACTCCAGCACCTGCTGCGGTGTTCCGGCTGCAACGACGTATCCGCCATAAGCGCCCGCCCCCGGTCCGAAGTCAATCAGATAATCGGAGGCCATCATGGTATCTTTGTCGTGCTCGACCACCAGGACAGAGTTGCCAAGGTCGCGGAGTTCCTGAAGGGACTTAATCAGTTTTTCATTGTCGCGCTGGTGCAGACCGATGCTCGGCTCATCTAGGATGTAGAGCACATTCACGAGCTGGGAGCCGATCTGGGTCGCCAGACGGATGCGCTGCGCTTCGCCCCCCGAAAGGGTCCGCGCCGAGCGGTCCAGCGAAAGGTATTCAAGCCCCACCTGAAGTAAAAAACCTACCCGCTTGCGAAGCTCCTTCACCACCTCCGCACCGATCAGTTGCTGCCGCTCTGTGAGCCGGCCTTCCAGGCCCTCAAGCCATTCGCCCAGGGCGCCGATGTCCATATTGGACAGTTCGTGGATATTTTTTCCATCTATCCGGAAATAGAGGCTCTCTTCTTTCAGACGGGTGCCGTGGCAGGTGTGGCAGGTGCTTACCTTCATAAAGGTCTCTGCCCAGGTCTTCAGTTTTTCTGAGCTGGAATTGTGGTACTGCTCATACACAAACTGTTTGATCCCCTCAAAACGCACAGGCTTAGGCCCTTGGTGAGAGGATTCGCCCTCCATAATATAGCGTTTACCCGCTTCAGGAATATCCTTGTACGGGATTGTCATGCTAAACCCAAAGTGGTCGGCGATCTTGCGCAGCTGCTTGAAAATCCAGATGTCGCGGTACTCGCCCAGGGGTGCGATGCCGCCTCGCATAATGGACACAGCAGGATCGGGCACCAGCGCCAGTTCATCCACCTCAAATACCTGACCTAGGCCGTTGCAGGTCGGGCAGGCGCCATAGGGCGAGTTGAAAGAAAAGGTATTGGGCGAAGGAATATCGTAGCTCAGGCCCGTTTCCGGATCCATCAGGTTACGGCTGTACCAGTGCGAGTCGCCCGAATCGTGGTCCACGAGCAGCACAGCGCCTTCGCCGGTTTTCATGGCCCGCTGCACACTGTCGTGCAGGCGGTTGGTTTCCTGGTTCACCACCACCCTATCCACCAGCAGTTCCACATCGTGGATTTTGTAGCGGTCGAGCATCATGCCCTTTTCGATGTCGCGAAGTTCGCCATCTACCCGGACACGGGTATATCCCTGCTTGGCCAGCAACTCGAACAGCTCGCGGTAATGGCCTTTGCGGGAGCGCACCACAGGGGCCAGGATCAGCAGCTTGCGCCCCGAAAACTGCTCCTGGATCGCATCCACCACCTGCTCGTCGGTGAGGCGCACCATTTTTTTACCGCTTTTGTAGCTGTAAGCATCGGCAGCGCGCGCATAGAGCAGGCGAAACAGGTCATATATTTCCGTAACCGTGCCTACGGTCGAGCGGGGATTGCGCGAAGTGGTTTTTTGCTCGATGGCAATCACCGGACTCAGGCCATCTATCTTATCCACGTCCGGGCTTTTGAGGTCGCCCAGGAACTGGCGCGCATAGGCGGAGAAACTCTCCAGATAACGGCGCTGGCCTTCGGCATACAGCGTGTCGAAGGCCAGCGAACTTTTTCCTGATCCGCTCACACCCGTGATCACAACCAGCTGGTTGCGCGGAATGCGAAGGTCAATATTTTTCAGATTGTGCTCCCGGGCACCGTAAATCTCAATTTCCTCTATCCGGTCAATCATGCTTCGGGGTTGGTTGGCGGCACTTTCTGGCCTGCATCAACCGGAACAATGCTGACTCCCTTGGCACTGTCTCCAGGCGCAAAACGCTGCACCCGCAGTTCGTGGGCAAATACGCGGTCGCTGGTCGGAATCCGTACCTCATAGGTTTTACCAGGTTTCACATCCAGACGGTCTGCAATCAGCCAGGGGTTCATCATCTTCAGGGTCTCCAGACTAAGGCCGTATGACCCTGCAAAGGTAGCAAGATTGGGGATATTTTCTGTGATCTGCACAGCTTTATATGGAATCGGGCGGTGCAATTTTGCCTGCTGCACATTAAAGCCGTAGCGGCCCGGATATTCGAATACGCATTTATAGCCCAGCACACGATAGACATAGTTTCCGGTCTCATTGTTGAGGCGCAGGGAAAAATAATCATCGTTTTTTTGCTCGCGGATGGCTTTTTCAAGTCCGCCGCTGCCCATGTTGTAGGCGGCAGCTACCAGAGACCAGCTTCCGAACTCTTTGCGGGCATCGAGCAGGTAGCGGCAGGCGGCAACGGTGGCTTTTTCGGGGTGATAGCGCTCATCTACCGTTTCGGAGATTTCGAGGCCATACTGGTTGGCGGCGCTGGTCATAAACTGCCAGAAGCCCTGTGCGCCTTTGGGAGAGCTGGCATTGGAAAGGTTACTTTCGGCAATGGCCAGGTAAAAAAAGTCTTCGGGAACCCCCATCTTGTTCATAATGCGCAGAAACTCGTCGTGGTAACGGCTGGCGCGATGGAGGGTTTGTTGGGTGGCTTCAAATTGCTGGGTATGGCGCATCAGTTCGCGCTCCAGGCGCTCGCGTACTTCCTGCTTGTCCACAGGCACGGATTCGCCGCAAAAAGAAAGGTCGGAGGGGGGGCCGTAGTGAATCACTGAGAGGTGGCCGGTTGCATATTTCAGGCGTGATTCAGACGATCCGGGGGCTAATTTGAAAACGGTGAGACTACTGAAAATAAGACCCAAGGGGATAATAAAAAACAGTCGTTTAGACATAGCAGATGTTTGCGTTCAACAATAAGCAGGGCTGGGGGTTGGATCAGCGCACTGCCTGTAAAAATGTGTCTTCATGAGGGGTGCAAAGTATGTACCATCTGCGAAAGGTTTTCCGACAATTTGAACCGAATCCTTTCACAGGGGTGAATAGTTTCTGAATGTAAAGTAGGAAAGTGCTGATAAACAGGAGCTTATAACTTTGCTCAACGGTGGGCCTGACTGTGCCAAAGGTTGATCCTGCAACCTGAACGGCACCCTCAGAAGTTGGGCTTGAGCATGTGCTTGTTATAAAAATGAGAAATATATTCTACAACCTCATCCGCAGAGTCCACCACGGTAAAGAGCAGAAGGTCCTCGGCAGAAATGTTGCCTTCCTGCTTCAAAAGCACCTCTTTGATCCAGTCTATCAGGCCACTCCAGAAGGCAGAACCTACCAAAACGACCGGAAACTTATCAATCTTACGTGTCTGGATCAGGGTAAGCGCCTCAAACAACTCATCGAGGGTGCCGAAACCGCCGGGCAATACGACAAAGCCCTGCGAGTACTTGATGAACATCACCTTACGTACAAAAAAGTAGTTGAAGTTGATGTTTTTGTCCGGGTCAATATAGGGATTGGAGTGCGTTTCAAACGGAAGCTCGATGTTGAGGCCCACCGAAGCGCCGCCGCCTTTGTGCGCGCCCTCGTTGCCGGCCTGCATAATGCCCGGGCCGCCACCGGTAATGATGCCAAATCCGGCCTCGGTCAGTTTATGGGCGATTTCGGTAGAAAGTTCATAGTAAGGTGTGCCGGGTTGGGTGCGGGCAGAGCCAAACACCGATACGCAGGGACCGATCTCCGACATTTTTTCAAAGCCTTCGACAAACTCGGCCATGATCTTAAACACAAGCCAGGAGTTCTGTCCGGTCTTTTTTTTCCACTCTTTTCTGCGCTCAGAAAAGTATGTCGAAACGTGATTATCCATTGTTCAATCCGGTAAGAGGGGGACAAAGTTCGCATAAAAGCAGCGATTCCAAACACAAAATGACCTCTTTTCTAAGAAGCCACAACCGCGCTAATTGCTTTTCCTGTTCATTATCAGGCATTTAGACAAAATTTGACCTCACAGTTCGAATCTTACGGAAGAACGTAGGGTTAGGTTTTCATTTGTTTTTGTCGTCCTGTCCGCGCGTTCGTATCTTGTCAGACGAAGAGGGAAATATTTTTGCATCCGCCCAAACAGAAAGAAGCCTTATCTTAGGGCTGTGAATATGAGTAATACCCGAATTTACGCCCTGCTTATCTGCCTGAGTCCGCTGATGCTTGCGGCCCAGATTGGCGGCAGAAATGTCTATGACTTTCTGAACCTGCCCACCTCTGCCCATCTGGCAGCCCTGGGCGGCATCAACGTTTCTACCTGGGACGACGATCTGGTGATGGCGACCGCCAACCCTGCCCTGCTGAATCCGGACATGAGCCAGCGGGCGGCGCTTACCTTTTCCAGTTACCTGGGCGGTGTCCGCTATGGCTATGCGGGCTATGCGCGGAGCATCAAAAAATGGGGCGAATTTCACTCCGGCATCCAGTTTCTCAATTCGGGAAAGATGCAGGGAGCCGATGAATTTGGCAACCTGACAGGCGAGTTTTCGGCGAGCGAGCTGGCCTGGTATCTGGGCTACTCGCGGGCCTGGAAGGGCTTCCGCTACGGGGCCAACCTGAAAGTGATCAGCTCTACCCTCGCGCCCGGATATAGCTCCTGGGGTGCCGCAATGGACCTCGGCGGTGCCTACCGCAGCAAAAATGAACTTTTTTCCGCAGGTGTGACCCTGCGCAACCTCGGCGCCCAGTTCAGCACCTATGTGCCCGGCGCCGGGAGAGAGCCGCTGCCCTTCGAAATTGTGGCGGGTGTCTCCAACAAGCTCCGCTATATGCCCATGCGCTTTTCGCTGACCCTCATTCAGCTCGAAAATCCCATCCTGATCTACCGCGACCCCAATGCCGAGCCGGAGCTGGACCTTTCGGGCAATCCGATCGAAGAGAAAAATCCCTGGGCGGACCAGATGTTCCGACATGCCGTTTTTTCAACCGAATTTTACCTCGGCAACTTCCTGCGCCTGCGGGCAGGCTACAACCACCTCCGCCGCCAGGAACTGCGGGCCGCCAACCGGGGGGGCATGACCGGATTTTCGCTGGGAGCGGGCATCCGGGCGGGGCGCTTCGCGCTCGACTATGCCTTCAGCAGCTATGGTGTGCAGCAGCCCCTGCAATCGCACCAGTGGAGCATCGGCCTCGATCTCGAAAAGCCAGCCCCCGCTGCGGCACCTGCGCAATAAACATTGTCACTCACTTTTTGCTTACCTTTATCCAAAGACAATACGCAAGCGGGTGATAAACTTATACCTTATTTTTCTCACGGGGGCTTCCGCCTGGTTTCTGTTCAGCCCACGCAAAGAGACCCCGGCATTCATTCTGCTGCATGCGCTCACGCAGTATGTGTTCACCCTGGCTTTGTGGATGAGCGCTATGGACTCCTTTTTTGGCAGTCTGCTGCTGGGATTTATCGTGCTGGCCTCCTTCCTCCTGATCTGGGCACGCAGCCTCAACTACTCGCAGGAACTGCTGAGCGTGCGCATGTTTTTTTCTGTGAGTCAATGGGCTATTTTGCTGACAATTGTCCTCTTTGCTGTATTCAAAGAGCCGTATGTGCTCCAGGCTGCACCCGGAAATGACATGCCGGACATCAGGCTTCCGCGCGTGAGTCTGCATCCGCTGATCAAGCTGAGCGGTAATCTGCTGCTTTTTACGACATTCTTTCAGGTGATTATATCCTGGGGGCAACGCTGGAGTTACCGGAAGTCATTGTTTGACCTGGGGCCGCTGTGGCTGTATTTTTTCCTGCTGGGGCTGCTGCGAATCCTGCACCAGATGCAGGCAGGGCAGTTCTTTGCCTGAGCCGGAAAAGCCGCAAAGGACCCAATAATTTGAAACATAGTACAAATATTTCTTACATGTGGTAGGGAGAAACACCTTTCACACCTTATAGCGTAAGGGAAAAAAGGCTCTGACTCAAGCGGATCGCAAAAAAAAACTTTCTGTCGTATCCGCGCGGTATGTTGTATGGGGGAAAAATATACGGCTGTGCAAAGAATTTTAGTGTATAATTTGCGTTGTCTTATATAACCTCACGATCATCCGAAAACAGTCAGCGTCTGTGTTCCGGAATGATTATAACAGATCTGTCAGATATTACCGTATGCGTTTTTTCAAGGTACGACTGCTGACGGCTTGGGGGATTTTTGCCGCCCTCGCGACAGTGAAAGTGGCAGCCCAGCCCATCGCCAACTTCACTGCGCCCGACACCACCGCCTGTAGCCCGTTTTCACAGGTAGTCTCGTTTCAGAACCTCACTACCGGAGGAGCGACATCTTATCTGTGGCTATTTGGCGATGCCGCCAATAGTTCCAGTACATTGGCTACACCTACTTTTATCTACAACCAGCCGGGGTGTTATGATGTTACCCTGATTGCGACCAATGCACAGGGGTCCGACACGTTGGTCAAACCCTGCTTTATCAACATCTATCCGCAGCCGAGTCCCGGTTTCACGATAGATGCCACCCAGGGATGTGCGCCTCTGACTGTAAACATTACCGACACCACCCTGGCCAATGCGCCGGGTATCACCAGTTGGGTCTGGATCCTCACCGACGGATCCAACTCCAACGCGCAAAATCCGACCTTTACCTTTAGCAATGCACCTGATACGATCAGTCTGGCGCTTACGGTAACCAACAGCTTTGGCTGTCAGGCCATTCGGATTTTCCCGGACCTTGTCACGGTCTATGAAGCTCCGGACCTCGACTTTACCGTTAGCCCCAACTCTGCCTGCAACCCTCCTCTGGCAGTTACGGTGACCAATACGACCCAGCTCAATGGCGGTATCGGCCCGGTGTACAACTGGCAGTTTCCGGGCGGAACCATTCCCGGCGGCCTGTCCACGTTTACCGGGGCTACGCCTCCTGCCATCACCTATGCTGCTGACGGTCAATATGATATATCTGTGATCGTAACAACCGCCAATGGTTGCCGCGACACTGTGGTCAAGGACAATGTGGTGGGAATCGGAGGCGTTACCGCCAGCTTTACCGCCAATGACCAGACTGTTTGCCTCGGTGAGCCTGTTACCTTTACCAATACCTCCGTAGGAGGCGTGACAAGCGTAGGCTGGAATTTTGGCCAGACTCCCGGCATCAACTCGACTGCCAACAGCCCCACCTTTACCTATACCGCCGTAGGTACCTATAGCGTTACCCTTCAGGCCAACAACCCCCAGTGCGGCGATACGGTGATCCAGACCAACTTTATCCAGGTGCTGCCCAAGCCGATCGCAGATTTTGACCCCGACAGAGATCAGGATTGCAAGCCGGGAGTGCCTTTTAACTTCACCGACCAGTCTGTAGGCGCTGCCACCCGCTCCTGGAACTTTGGCGATGGCACACCGCTCTCCACACAGACCAATCCGACTCACACGTTCAACACCTTTGGGGTATTCGATGTGTGCCTTACCGTAACGAGCAGCGGCGGATGTACGGATACCATCTGCAAGCAGATCACGATCTCTCCGCCCACAGCAGCTTTTACCCGCACGCCCGGCGAGGGATGTACCCCCGTTACCGTACAGTTTACCAGCACCTCCACAGCGATAGACCCTATTGTCAGTTATCAGTGGAATTTTGGTACCCCTACGGCAACTCCGCCTACCTCCACTACCCCCAGCCAGTCCGTAACCTACACGGTGCCAGGCGAATATGATGTGCAGCTCATCATTGTTACCCAGATTGGCTGCCGCGACACCCTTCTTGTCAACAACTCGGTTCGGGTAGGTACGCCGCCCCAGGCAGCCTTTACCGTGGACAAAGATACCGTCTGTATCAATGAAGCGCTGACGTTTGAAAGTACCTTCAAAGACCCCGACTGGGATTATTACTGGGATTTCCAGTACCAGGCACCTGGACAGTTTACCCAGATCACAGATAGTACCACCACCATTTACCCCGATACAGGTACATATAGTGTGGCGCTGATCATTGACAACCAGGGCTGCCGCGACACCGCCATTATCAGCGACCTGATCTTCGTATCCCCTCCCCGTGCAGAGTTCAGTGTCAGCGACTCGCTGGTGTGTAGCCTGCCTGCGACGATCACATTTACAGATGAATCCATCGGCCCGAACGATATTTTTGAATGGTATGTGAATGGCGTACTGTACTCTACTTTGCAGACAGCGCCGCCGCTCACCATCACCACCATAGGGAGTTATCTGGTCTCACAAGTCATAGAGAACTCTTTGTCAGGATGTAAGGATACCTTTACCATGGCGATCAATGCGGGCAGTCCGGTTGCAAACTTTGTGGCGAATGATACAATAGGCTGCGCAACGCACAACGTAGTCTTTACAGCGACACCCAGCCCTCTCGCAGCCTTGTATTACTGGAATCCCCAGTTTGGTGTCTCGCCTTTTTATAATTACAATTCGAACCCGACCATTGCGTTTTCATACGCTGATACAGGTACCTACTCGGTGCGTCTGATCGTATTCGATATTTTCGGTTGCCGGGACACCATGATCCGGACCAACTATATCAACTCCGTAGGCTCCATTCCCTTAATTGGGGCTACGCCGAGCGATGGTTGCCCACCTTTGGCGGTCCAGTTTAAAGACTCAACGATTTCCTCAGCCGCAGCCAATATTGTAAGCTGGGTATGGGATTTCGGAGACGGCAGCCCTGTATCTACGCTTCAGAACCCCTTCCATACCTATACCACCGTAGGTGATTTTACCGTAACACTGACCATAACCGATCAGATCGGATGTGTCAGAACCCGCGCTTTCCCGGCGGCCATTTCGGTTACTTTCCCCATCCCAAGCTTTACTGTAGATGATGACTCTACTTGTGCCGGCAATCCGCTGACCTTCACCAGTACCTCACAGGGAGTCGGTCTGAGTTACGTATGGAAATTTGGAGATGGATCGCCTCCTGTAAGCGGCGACTCCGTAAACCACCCCTTCCCTGCGCCGGGAAGCTATGACATTACGATGATCGCCACGGACATCAACGGCTGCGTGGACAGCATCACCTATAATGACTTCGTTTATGTCGAGGTGTTTGAGGCTAACTTCGGTGGTTTCCCGCTCACAGGCATCTGCCCGCCCCTCAGCACGCAGTTTACCGACTCGACCGTAGGCAATGTCGCTTCATGGAACTGGACCTTTGGAGACGGCTTCGGATTCAGCTTCTTGCAAAATCCGGGCAACCTCTATCTGGCACCCGGCTCTTATGATGTACGTCTGATCGCCACCCATCAGGACGGCTGTAGAGACACCCTGATAAGACCCGACTATGTATTCGTTGCGGGTCCTAATGGTTCCTTTACCATAGAGCCTCCCAATGCCTGTCTGGGAGACACGCTGTGTATCACGGCCATTGTCACTGGCGCGAGCTGCGGTTCTTTCGACTTCCGGGACGGTGTTGTTACCCAGCTTTGCGGCCTTAGCGGCGGAGCAGATACCATCAACGTATGCCACCAGTACCTGAACCCTGATACCTACTCGCCCGTTGTTGTACTCGAAGACTTGTCGGGCTGCGTATATACCGTCACTACGCCCGACAGTACGATCATCTACGCATTGCCGCAGGCGATCATAGCTCCGCTCGATACCGCAGGCTGTAATCCCCTCCCTGTGCAGTTTGTTGACAACAGCATACCGGGCGACTCAGCCATTGTTTCCTGGAACTGGGATCTCGGTGATGGGGACTCCTCGCTGGTTGCGAATCCCTTCCATGTGTATAATGGCGATTCGCTGTTTAATGTGACCCTGACCATCGTGGATCAGAATGGATGTACGGACACCGCACGGACAACGATCAACGTGTATCAGGGAACCATCGCCGACTTCATCGCCTCAGACACCGTAGGTTGTGCACCCGCCACGATCACCTTCGGTGACCTCAGTTCCAACCTGCCACCTACCGGATGGACCTGGGATTTTGGCGACGGCACTACCAGTACAGGTGTTTCCAACCCCGTTCACACCTATCAGAACGACGGCACATATACTGTGACACTGATCGTTTCGGACAACCTCGGCTGCGCGGACACGCTGGTGAAACCCAACTATATACGCCTCCGCCACCCGGATGCGCAGGTATATGCCAGCCAGACCATCGGCTGTAACCCGATCACGATCACCTTCTATGCCGACAGTTCCTTTGCCGACAGGCCCATTACCCAATACCAGTGGTGTCTGACGGAAATCAACACCGGCCAGCAGCTCTGCTCCATTACCCCTGCCAACCAGGACAGCATTCAGATCAGCTTCCCGGTTTCGGGCGAATATCAGATGACTGTGGAGATTCTGGATGCGCTGGGCTGCTCAGATATATCTGATCCTGCGCCAGTTACCGTTGTCAATCGCGTAACGCCTCCGCCGATCGAGGTGCGCAATGTAACCGTGGACAGCAAAACCAGCGCTACCGTGAGCTGGGCTGTGTATCCTGGTACTGACTTCGTTCAATATGCCATTTACCGCACCAACGGCCCAAGTCCGGGCCAGGTAGGTATCGTTACCGATCAGAATACACTCAGCTTTACCGAAACCAATGCGGCCCTCAACTTCGAAGGCGCTTCGTACTGCTATGAGGTGCTGGTGCAGAACTTCTGCGGTGAATACTCTCTCTCCGACCTGACGCCCGATCATTGCACCATCAACCTCGAAACCACACCGGGAACGGATGCCATTACCCTCAACTGGTCACCCTATGTGGGCTATCCGGTCGTGATCTATGAAATCTTCCGGGCAGACACCTACAACACGGGCGCTATTCAGCAGATCGGGGTTGTCTCCGGCTCTGAGCTTACCTTTACCGACTTCGAGACCTTCTGCTACGACTCGATCTCATACCGCGTAAGGGCGTCAGGATTTGGCGGGCCTGACCAGATCTCTTACAGCGACCTGGATGCCAATGCGCCGATTCACCCCAAGCCGACCCTTGCTACGGATATGATGGTGGCCAGCGTCGTGGATAACCTGGATATTGAAGTGTCGTGGGAAGAATACCTGGGCTACCTGCCCTCACGGTATCTGCTCCAGCGCTCAGTAGATGGCATTTCATGGGATTCTATCGGCAGCTTCCCGCTCAACGTGCGCAACTACCTCGACACGACGGTAAATGTGAATGAGCGCTCCTATTATTATCGCGTCTTTGGCGTGGATGAATGCGGCGACCGCTCAGTAGTGGGTCTGCTGGCCAAAACAATCCTGCTCGATGCTGCCCTCGATGCTTCTGGCAAAGTGCCTCAACTCAACTGGAGCGCCTACCAGGAGTGGACAAACGGCGTGCTGACCTACGAAGTAGAAGTGCGCAATATTGTTACAGGCCTCTTCGAATCCGTGGACTTTGTGCCGGGCAATCTGACCCTGTATGGCGACGACCGCACCCAACTGAGCCAGCCCGAATATTGCTACCGGATCAAGGCCAGCGAAGTAGGCGGCAACTCCGAAATTTCCTACTCCAACGAAGCCTGCGTGATCTTCGGACCCGCGATTTATGCACCTAATGCATTTACCCCCAACGACGACGGACATAATGACCGCTTCCTGGTCTTCGCGCCCAATATCGCCAGCGCTGAGCTGCGCATTTACAATCGCTGGGGTGAAATGATCTACCTCTCCACAGACCTCTCCGAAGGCTGGGATGGTACCTTCAAAAACCGGACGGTGCAGGAAGGCGTGTATGTATTTACCGTAAAAGGGATTGGGGTAAACAGCCAGCCTGTGAGCCGGAGCGGAACCGTTACGCTGATCCGATAAACGATCTTACGAATATCTTACAGACCCGGGTGCGCAGGCATCCGGGTTCTTTTTTTATCAAATTTTAAAAAAACGGTAGGGTAAATTCCGATATGCTTTTATTAGTGTTGAAAAAAATCATTTTTCTTACATCAGGCGTATGAACAAACGGATTTTCTCTTTCGTGCTGGCGCTGAGCGCTGCTGCCGTGCTTGTTGCACAGGCCCCCCTTCCGCTGGAAGCTACCTCTCCCGTTCAGGAATCGGTAGAGATCGGCTGGTATCCCAACCCTGTGAAGGTGGGTGAAAAAATCAGTGTAGAGCTTACGCTGGCCTATGAAACCGAGGTTCGCACAGAGATCACAGATGCTCTGGGCCATACCGTGTTTGAAATCAGGGCCAACTATCCCCAGGGACGCAGCAGCCTCAACCTCTATACCCAGGAGCTTGAAGCAGGGATGTATATGGTTCGTGTGCGCACAGAGCAAGCCACTTACACCGAAAAAATCGTATTTGAATAACCTACGGGCGATTCTCTTCGTAAAAATGTTTTGAAAAAACAGGTAAAGCCTGTACATTTGCCTCCCGATATACACGGTGGCTATAGCTCAGTAGGTTAGAGCATCGGATTGTGGTTCCGAAGGCCGTGGGTTCGAGCCCCATTAGCCACCCTCTTTTACATGCATAAAGCCCTGACTCTCAAGAGAAGTCAGGGCTTTATTATTGCTTTACGTATCTGGTCAGGCTGCCAGTTCAGGCGTTTTCTTTTCGGTGGCTATGCCAAAGTGGGCACGCATCCGCACGATCCACACCAGGGACAGCAGCAGCAGAGCGCCCGCTGCCGGAATGGCGATCCATGCAAAAGAGGTGTTCCACAGCAGAAAAGCGGTGCAGACTCCCAGGAAAGGCAGGCGGAAATATTCGAGCCAGAGGCCGCGGTTGCGACGCTCCATCAGCAGACCCACCGAAAGGGCAGAAACGGCGATCATAATCGTCATGACCGTTACCTGAAGGCTGCTGAATTCGATGATGCCTTTTTCCTTTTGCTTTAAGATCACAAATATACCGACGGTCAGCAGGGCATGCAGGAAGGTATAAAGTTGCAGCGGCACAGGCACATCATAGCGTTGCTTAAGGCGCTTACCATCGGGAGAGGTTTTGTACTGAGGAGGCGTAGGCGTGGCATCTTTGGGGCTCCAGCTTGGGGGCATGATGAACACCCGGACTTTGTCGCGCCAGTCTTTGGTTTCGCGCGCACGGCGGAAGAGGTCTTTCCAGTAAAAAAGATAGGCCTCATAGGGGTTTGCGCTGTCAAATCCGGTTGTGATCCCATAATCCGGCTCTTCGTCTTCCTCGATAAAGGTACCGAACATTTTATCCCAGATGATAAACACGTGGCCATAGTTTTTGTCGAGGTACTTCTCGTTGCGGGCGTGGTGCACACGGTGATGGGAAGGCGTTACGAAAATTTTCTCGATAAAGCCCAGTTTACCTACCAGACGGGTGTGTGTCACAAACTGAAACAGGCCAACAGCAACAATTGCAGAGGTCGCAAACTGCGGTTCGAAGCCGAATACCGGCATCCAGATAAAGAAAAACGTGCGGTTGATCACAGAGAAAGCCGATACGCGAAAGACCGTGGTCACATTCAGCTCTTCGCTCTGGTGGTGAACGATGTGTCCGGCCCAGAAGACATTGATCTCATGGCTGAGGCGGTGATGCCAGTAGGCCAGGAAGTCGGCGGCCATCAGGGCCAGCACCCAGGTCAGCGGCGTAGAAGGAATAGACCAGGGAATAGCTGCGTCAATCTTTTCGAAGGCCCAAAACATCAGCACAATCCAGAAAAGATCGAAAAGGCGCTCCAGCGTGCCGCAGAGCATGTTCACCACGGTGTCGCTGAACTGGTAGTTGTCCATGCCCCTGCGCCGCGAAATCAGATATTCGAGCAGTACCAGCAACAATAACACCGGTACAATGATCGCTCCCATTAATCCGTCCATAGAGAAAAGAATAGTGTTGTTTAGTTCGCTTACAAAATTACGAAGCCTGAGACATTGGCGAATGACTTATATCTCTCGCTCCAATATACATGATGTACATAGCCGTAGCCATCAGCACGTGGCTGATGTCGTGAAAATTGAACCAGGTATGAAGTGATATCTCCGCATTATATATATAAGCGGGAATCAGACCGAAAAGGATGCTTCCGATGATCCAGCGCCGCCCCTGGTGCAGGTCTTTGCGGTAAGCAGCTGCCTGCACCGCAAGGGTAAAAACGCCCAGACCGATGGCCGAGTTGAGTTTTACGGTGTCAAAACTCCGGGTGGGAGGATTGATAATCAACAACATAAACAGCACAAACTGAAGCCCGGCCAGCCAGGTCAATCGTTTTTTCCAGACATCCGTTAAGACCGGTGAGGACAAAATGCTGGACCTTTCGATACAAAAAATGGCCAGGGCACTGCATGTCCAGCCAATGGCCTTCCAGTCCGGTGTAACCAGATAGAGTAAGGCATGGCCGATCACGCCCGCAAAAGCAGTTGTCAGCCCCATGAACAGAAAATAATTGCGTAACAGTCTGTGTGCCAGCTCATTGGAAGGGTTTTGTATCAGACGGTAGTAGGACACAAAACAAACCGTAGCTGTAATCAAATCGGTAAGAGAGGTCACTGGCTCCAGAATTGTGACCCCCATCATTTCAACGCGTGTCAGCACCATACAACAAGAGTGTATCTAAAACGTAGAGAGAACAACCGACGAAGCGCACCATGTGTTTCGCTTCGATTTGATAGTTTGCAAATATATGAGGAATTTACGCGCCTCTTTATAAAGTTTTATCCATACATCTCTATGAGAGTTGCTGTTGTAGGCGCTACGGGCCTCGTGGGCGGCGAAATGCTTCGCACACTGGAGGAGCTGAACTTCCCGGTTACAGAACTGATCCCTGTGGCATCGGCCCGCTCGGTCGGAAATAAGGTGAGTTTCGCAGGAAAAGAATGGAGCGTTGTCGGAATGGAAGAAGGCATTGCCGCCAAACCTGAAATTGCGCTTTTTTCTGCCGGAGGAAGCACCAGCAAGGAATGGGCGCCTAAGTTTGTAGCGGCGGGTGCCATCGTGATAGACAACTCCTCTGCCTGGCGCATGGAAGCCAATATTCCCCTGGTGGTTCCGGAAGTGAATCTCGACAGCATTCACGGAGGCCGCCTCATCGCCAATCCCAACTGCTCCACCATACAGATGGTGACGGCCCTGGCACCGATATACCGCAAATACCGCATCAAACGCCTCGTGATCTCTACCTACCAGAGTGTTACCGGCACAGGAAAAGCCGCTGTAGATCAGCTCTTTGCAGAGCGCGAAGGCCGCGAATATACCCCTGTATATCCTACCCGCATTGACCTCAACTGCATTCCCCAGTGCGATGTATTCACCGACAATGACTACACCAAAGAGGAAATGAAGCTGGTCCACGAGACCCGGAAAATCCTGGGCGATCCCTCCATCCGCATCACTGCCACTGCGGTGCGTGTACCGGTGATCGGCGGCCATTCCGAAGCGGTGAATGTCGAAACCGAACTGCCATTCGACATCGCAGACATCAAACAGGCATTTTCGGATGCCCCAGGCGTCATCCTCCTCGACGATATTGCAAACCTGAGCTACCCTACCCCGCGGATTGCTCATGGCAAACATGAAGTTTTCGTAGGCCGCGTGCGCCGCGATGAGTCCAATGACAATACCTTCAACTGCTGGATTGTTGCCGACAACCTCCGCAAAGGTGCCGCTACCAATGCTGTTCAGATTGCCCTTGGCCTGATCGGAAGATAAACGATACCGCTCCCCCACTTTGCTCAGGGACTGCGACAGACAAGTTGCGGCCCCTGAACACTTATGTATGAGTGTATCTGAACAAGGCGCTGGCAGAGTTGTTTCTCTTTTATATATTCGCCCATCCAATACTCATCTTAATATGTCTCAGTCGCATGTCGGTCTTGCTCCGAAGCTCAGTTCCACCCATTTAACTATCCTGAGCGCTTCGATGGAGGGAGAACTCCATACGGGCGAAACCATGCGCCGGCTCTACGCCACCGATGCCTCCATTTACCGGGAGATGCCGATAGCAGTAGCGATCCCCCGTCACAAAGAAGACGTGAAACAACTGATTCATTTTGCGCAGCAGCATGGTCTTTCGCTGATCCCCCGCACTGCCGGAACCTCTCTGGCAGGTCAGTGTGTGGGAAACGGGATCGTGGTGGATACGGGCCGCTTTATGAACCGTATTCTGGAAGTAAATGCGGCTGAAGGCTGGGTGCGCGTGGAACCCGGTGTGGTGCGCGATGAACTGAACCTCCATATCAAATCCCAGGGCCTCTTTTTCGGACCCAATACATCCACCGCCAACCGTGCCATGATCGGCGGAATGGTCGGCAACAACTCCTGTGGCTCCTACTCCATTGTCTATGGCTCCACACGGGACCATGTGATGGAAGTCAAAGGATTTCTGTCAGATGGAAGTGAAGTAACCTTCGGCGAGCTGAACCGCGAGCAATTTGAAGC
>RDXT01000546.1 GCA_004292985.1 Bacteroidota bacterium | reverse complement strand
TACAGCGTGGCTCCGGTACTGGGGGGACGCTCCTGGCTCTCGTTTACCAGTGTCATGTCGGGCATTCAGCTATCAGACCATGCTGATTTTCAGGAACTTCTGAGAAAATTTCCGGACTATCCCCACCTGATCCGCTACCTGAAGCAGCAGGGCTACGGCACCTACCGCCTGAAGACCTTTGCCAAGCAGGAGGGCAGCTCCGATGCCTCTTATGAAGACCAGGAGCGTTTTTATGGCTTCGACACATGGGTGCAGCATCCGGATATTCCGTATCAGGGGTATAAATATGACTTCCACGGCGGCATTCCTGACCAGTATGGGCTGGGCTACTTTCTCGACGATGTACCTCGCGACAGGAGCAAGCCTGAGTTCCTGTTTTTTATCTCGATGGCCTCCCACTGGCCTTTTTTCCCGCCGCCCCCCCTCACAAAAAACTGGCGGCAGCTCGACAGCATCCGCACGGACCCTTACAAAATTCCGATTCCCGATTCGCTGACCACAGAGTATGACCGCTATATGTGGCGTGCCGAAGGGAAAATGGCCCCCCGGTATGCAAAAGCAATTTTTTATGACCTACGGATGATGACACAATTTACAATGGAGCAGGTAAGTCCCGGCAGCATCGTCATCATCATCGGCGACCACCAGCCGCCCGGCGTAACCGCCTACGGACAAGACGGCCTCGAATGCCCTGTTCATATCCTCTCGCAGGACAGCCTTTTTCTCCAGTCGCTCGATGCCTACGGATTTCGCCGGGGAATGGAAGCCGACACAGTCCTCCCTGCCCCGCTGCGGCACCAGGGCCTGTACTCACTGCTGGTCCGCGAACTTAACCGCCGCTATGGCAGCGATCCGGAAAAACTGCCCCCTTATTTGCCCGAAGGCCTATGAGTATGCGGTTTGACACACATATCCGCCCGCTTTTTTATATTATGGGTGAGCGGAAATGCGGTACCTCTTCGCTGTATCGCCACCTCAATGCCCACCCCCTGGTGCTGCCCTGCCGGATGAAAGAGCCTCAGTTTTTCAGCAAGGCACCTGCTTACATCGAAAGCCATCCGGAGGAATATGAGGCCCTGTTTCCGCTGATTGAGGGGCGGGAAGATGTTAGCTATCTGTGGCCGGAGCTTAATGCGGAGGGGATTTTGTACCACGAAACCGTCACAGCGCCCCGTCAGCCGGGCCTGCCCTATGTGAGCGGAGAGGCCAGCGCCAATACGTTTCATGAAGTGGACCCCTCACTGCTGCATCGCTATCTGCCTGATATTAAGCTCATTGTATTATTTCGCGATCCCGTGGCCCGCGCCTGGTCGCAGTACCGGATGTATGAGCGCTTTCGCGACGAAGGGAGAACCCTGCCTGTGCAGCTCCGCGATTTTGATACCGATGTCAGAGCGGAGATCGAACTCATCCGCCAGGGAGGCCGGGGCGAATTTCTCTCGCCGGGCATCTATCTCGAAAACCTGCAACGCTGGGTAGGCGTTTATGGCCGCGATGCGATTAAGGTGCTCTTTACCCACAGCCTCGACACCAGGCCCCAGGCCCTGCTCGACGAGGTGCTGCACTGGCTGGGCCTGCCTCCGCATGCCTATGGCGCACATCTCGCGCAGCGCTTTAATCAGGCCCCTCCGGCGGAGATGCCCCCCGAAAGCCGGGAGCGGCTCGACGCTTTTTTCCGGCCATACGACGAAGCCCTCTCACACTATCTGGGCGAAAGGCTCCCCTGGCGGTAAAAGATGGAAAAGATTTGAAGAAAGATTTTTTCCAAAAGTGTTATGCAAGCATAACAATATTCCCTACCTTCGCGTATATTTGTATGCATGCATAACAAATGCCTATACATTTTGCATGCCTTTCTCCTGATAACCCTTAACGTGTAACAAATATGGAACCGGTCGTTAAACAGCAGGCACTCAAAGGCGGTGAATTCCTCATTCGTGAAACGGATGCGCGCGAAGTATTCATTCCGGAGGATTTCAACGAAGAGCAGCGCATGATGGCCCAGGCCTGCCAGGATTTCATCAACACCGAGATCAATCCTGTGATCGAGCGGATCGAGCACATGGAGCCGGGGCTGCTGCCTTCGCTGATGGAAAAAGCGGGAGAGCTGGGCCTGCTGGGGATCACGGTTCCGGAAGAATATGGCGGATTGGGCATGAGCTTTAATACCTCCATGCTGATCGCCGACATTTTCGGTCAGACAGGTTCTTTTTCGACTGCCTTCGGCGCGCATACGGGCATCGGTACCCTGCCGATCCAGTATTATGGCAATGAAGAGCAAAAAGAAAAATACCTTCCGCTGCTGGGAAGCGGCCAGTGGAAAGCCTGCTACTGCCTCACTGAGCCGGATGCAGGTTCGGATGCCAACTCCGGCAAGACCCGCGCTGTGCTGAGCGCCGACGGCAGCCACTACCTGATCACCGGTCAGAAAATGTGGATTTCCAATGCCGGATTTGCTGATCTGCTGATTGTATTCGCCAAAATAGACAACGACAAAAACCTCTCGGCCTTTATCGTTGAAAAAACATTTGGCGGCATTACGATGGGAGAAGAAGAGAAAAAACTGGGCATCAAAGGCTCCTCTACCCGTCAGGTATTTTTTAATGAAACGCCGGTTCCGGTCGAAAATATGCTCTCTGAGCGCGGGAATGGCTTTAAAATAGCTGTAAACATCCTCAACATTGGCCGGATCAAGCTGGCAGCGGGTGTGATCGGCGGCTGCAAAGATGTGCTTTCCAAATCGGTGGTCTATGCAAATGAGCGCCGCCAGTTTGGCCAGTCTATCTCCGGCTTCGGGGCGATCAAGCATAAAATGGCTGAAATGGCGACCCGCCTCTGGGTAACCGAAGCTGCTGCTTACCGCGCCGGACAGAATATCGAGCAAAAAATCGAAGAACTGAAAGCCAGCGGCCTGAGCAAAGAAGAAGCGATCCTCAAAGGCGTGGAGCAATTTGCCATCGAGTGTGCTATCATGAAGGTGCACGGCTCCGAAGTGCTGGATTATATTGTGGATGAAGGTGTGCAGATCTATGGCGGTATGGGCTTCTCTGCCGATGCGCCGATGGAGCGTGCCTACCGCGATGCCCGCATCACCCGGATCTACGAAGGCACCAACGAAATCAACCGTATGCTGCTGGTGGGCATGATTTTCAAACGCGCCATGAAGGGCGAACTGAATCTCCTCGGCCCTGCGATGGCGGTAGCCAAAGAGCTGACTTCGATGCCTGAATTTGGCGAAGATACCCCCGGCATTTTGGCTGAAGAGAAAAAAGTGCTGAAAAACCTGAAAAAGGCCCTCCTGATGGTAGCTGGTAAAGCTGCCCAGGACATCGGTGCCCGCCTCGACGACGAGCAGGAAGTGCTGATGCTGATCGCAGATATGGTCATCGAAATATACGCTGCCGAGTCTGCCCTGCTGCGGGCCGAAAAAATGGCACTGACCGCAGGCGAAGACGCTGCCAAATCCCAGCTGAGCATGGCCAAAATTTACCTGGCCGGTGCTGTGGAGCGCGTGCAAACGGCTGGCCGCGAGGCGATTGCAGCTTTTGCCACCGACGACGAAGCCAATGTGCTGCAGATGGGCCTCAAGCGTTTTACCAAAACGCCGCTGGTCAATACCGTAGCCCTGCGCCGCCAGATCGCCGATGTGCTGATCGCCGAAAACGGCTATAAACTCTGATTCTCAAGGGCCTGCCTAGGCCTCCAGCCGCACCTTATAGCCTGTGTGGCTGCGGAGGTTAAGCACCCGGTTGTCACCGAATATCAGGTACTGACCCCTGATCCCTGTTAAAACGCCCCTCACGTCGGCTTCTTTATCGAAGCCGACGCTTTTTACTTTATCAGGATAGGTCTCCACCGGATAGCGTATTTCGGTAATGGCATCATTTTCAGTCACATACATGGACAAATCGGAGGGAAGATTGTCTGCCAGGCGGTATTTTTCCGTTTCGAGGTCTTCGGGAGAACGGCTGTCTTTGAGCATCGCCTGCCAGGAGGTTTTGTCGCCCACATATTCTTTCAAAGCCACTTCGATGCTGCCTGCCAGAAAGCGGTTGGGGGTTTCGGCGAGTTGAATAGCCTTCCATGCGCCCTGGTCAATCCAGCGGGTGGGCACCTGTGTGAGGCGGGTGATACCCACTTTGATCCCTCCGGAGAGGGCCAGATAGACGATATGGGGCTGCACGTGGTTGGCCAGTTCCCAGGCGAGGTCGCGGCCTTTGCCCAGATGGCCTTCGCACAGCTCCGGACGCAGGATGCAGGGGCTGTTTTCAGGCGACTCCATAAAATGCTGGTAGCAGAATCCCTCGCCAAAGGCTTTGTTCGTTTTGCGCCCGCAGACCCGGCAATTAATTTCCCCTTCGTAGTGAAGATGGATTTCTTTGCCGATCAGCGCATTCATATCCACCGTTTCTTCTCCCAGCCGGAGCTGGTACTGCACCGGATCGCCATACTGCGTATCCATTTTTTTCAGGTTTCCGA
>RDXT01000545.1 GCA_004292985.1 Bacteroidota bacterium | reverse complement strand
TTTCGCAAATTCCATGTCGGTGGGATTGGAAAATTTGTGGCTGCCCATAAAAGGCTCCATCGACTGGTAGTCTCCGGCTTCGTTCATGGTCACGGCCATGATCCAGCCGCGCATCCAGTCATATATGAAGAGCTTGCCATCGTAGTAGTCAGGGAAAGCCCTTTCTGCTCCTTTGAAGTCAGCGGAATAGAACACGGGTCCGGCCATGGCATTACGGGAGCCGCTGCCTACCAGCGGAAACTCGGCAGATTTGGCATAAGGATACCAGATAAAAGCCTTTTGGGCAGCGGGTAGTTCTTTCAGTCCGGTATTGTTGGGCGAATAGTTTACGGGTTGGACGGGATTGCGCAGTTCCCCGCTTTTTCCGCTTGCAAAATCGTACTGGACATAGGGCTGGTTGTCGCCTACAAAGTAAGGCCAGCCGAAATACCCCGCTTTTCTGGCCTGGTTCACTTCGTCGTAGCCACGTGAACCGAAGGCGGTAGAGTCTTTGTTTGCATCAGGACCTACTTCTCCCCAATAGAGGAAACCTGTTTTTTTATCTACTGAAATCCGGTAAGGGTTGCGGGTGCCCATCACATAAATTTCAGGACGGGTGCCGGGGGTACCTTTCGGGAAAAGATTGCCTTCCGGAATGGTATAGCTGCCGTCCGGCTCGGGGTGAATGCGGATGATTTTGCCCCGGAGGTCGTTGGTATTGCCGGAAGATTTCTGGGCATCCCAGGGACTGCGGCCCGGACGCTCATCTGTAGGGCCGTAGCTGAAGCCACGCGGGCTGGTGTTGTCACCCGTGGAAACGTAGAGGTTGCCCTGCCCGTCGAAGGCAATGGAACCGCCGGTATGGCAGCACTGCTCGCGCTGTACGGGCACTTCGAGGATGATTTTTTTGCTCGATTCGATGAGTGAGGTTTCGCCGTCCATTTCGTAGCGGGCCAGCACGTTTACCGGTTGTTCACCAAACTGCGAGTAGTAAAGGTAAATGAAGTGGTTTTTGGCAAAGTTCGGGTCCAGTTGCACACCCAGCAGGCCATCTTCGGCTTCGCTTACCCGTCCGGTAGGGTCGGTATATTTGGTGCTTACGGGAATGCTGTCGATCACAAGCACCTGTTTGCTCTGCTGGTCATATACCTTGACGGCTCCATGCCGCTCGATGAAAAGCACGTTGCCGCTGGGCAGGTTCACAAGTTCGATCGGTTCGTTCAGTTTTTCGGCCAATACGACCTTGACAAAGCGGTTTTCTTCGGGCATTTTGAGGGTGTGTGCCTTCGAATAATCCAGCGATTTGGGTTTGCCATTGTTCAATACATACTTCAGTCCTCCCCATATATGGCTGAGGAACAGTGGCTCTTCATACGTTTCGTCGGTATGGCCCATGGCCGTGTAAAACGCGCGCCCGCCGTCGTACTCCTGGTACCAGGACATGGGGTGGGAGCTGTTGGTATCGCCCGGGAGATAGGAGTTTTCGTCTATGTCAACCAGCACTTTGATGTCGGTGCTCATGTTGCGGAAGCTGTAAAACTCATCGGTGCGCTTAAAACGTTCGGGAAGAGAATCGCAGGAAGGATGGTTTTTGTCCACTACGTGAAACTCGCCCTCGCGCACGTTGGGATTGCCGGGGTGGTCTTTAAAATAAGCGCCTACGAGTTTTCCGTACCAAGGCCAGTCATATTCGGTATCCGAAGCAGCATGAATCCCGACAAATCCGCCACCCGCCTGGATGTAGCGCTCAAAGTGGTTTTGCTGTTCGGCATTGAGCACGTTGCCGGTGGTGTTGAGGAAAACGACCGCATGGTATTTTTTCAGGTTTTCTTCGTTGAAGGCGCTTGCATCTTCGGTCGTATCTACTGCAAAGTGGTGCTTAGCGCCCAATGCCTGCATGGCTGCTTTACCCGCACCGATAGACTCGTGACGGAAGCCTGCTGTTTTGGAAAAGACAAGCACCCGCGGGTCTTCCTGTTTGCAGGAACTGAAGATCAGGGATGCGAAAAAAGCCACAGCAACCAGGGCCAGGCCGTTTCGAAGAGAAAGGGGATGTTTCGGCATATAGTAGAGATAGGTGAATCAATGTCTCAGGATGGGACAATAGTACTAAATTTAATTTATATCTACTAACTATTGACTACTTTCGCCCATCCGCAAGCTGACTTATTATGCTGGAAACCGAAGTTGCATCACTCCGTGATTTTTTGTTGAAACGAAACGACTACATCCCTCAGCTATCGGTGGACTGTGTGGTATTTAGCTGCCATGAAAAGCAGCTTAAGGTGTTGCTGGTGCAGCCCAAAGGCATGGAGGCCTGGGCGCTGCCGGGCGGCTTTGTGTCGCAGAACGAAGACATAGAATCCGCTGCACAGGAAACCCTGAAAGAGCGTACGGGCCTTACGGAAGTCCGCCTGGATCTTTTTCAGGTATTTGGCAAAGCCAGCCGGAATACACAGGACTCTATGCGCGCCTATTTTCTGTTGCAGGGAATCGCGGGGCATGAATTCGAATGGCTGATGAAGCGCTTTGTGACGGTGGGATATTATGCGCTGGTCAATTTTCTGGAAGTAAGGCCCACCCCGTCGGTGCTGGCTAATTCCTGTACCTGGTTTGATATCTCCCGGCTGCCGCTGCTGGCATTCGACCATAGTGAGATCATTCGCTCTGCTCTGGATAGCCTCCGGAAAAACCTGGATTCCAAACTCCTGTCCCCCGACCTGCTGCCTGCGCTGTTTACCATGAACGAGTTGCAGGTTTTGTATGAAACGGCCCTGGGTACGCCCCTGCGCCGCAACAATTTTCAGCGCAGGATTCTGGGTCTCGATCTCCTGGAGCGTACTGACAAACGCTATACGGGTGGTGCGCACAAGGCACCTTATCTGTATCGGCTCAAGGAAAAGCGATGAGGAAGGGTATAAGAGGTCGCTTCGGGTCGGAGACCACTCGCGAGCGGGAATGTGCTGGTAATCAAACACATAGACAGATAGAGAACATAGAAAGGCGCTTCGGGTCGGAGACCACTCGCGAGCAGGTCTGCGTCTCTCAAACTCTGCGTTCTTTGCGTGAAACCTCAGCGAGAAACCCCACGCCCCCTATCAAAAAGTGCAAAAATTCTCCCAAACACGATAAGCCCCTCCGGCCCGATCCTCCGTACTTTGTGCCTGGTGCTAACCCCCGATCTATGAGCCAACACGCCTTCCAACATGTCTCCTATCTGTGGGATGAATCTGCCGCTGCTGCCCTCGCAGGCGACGAAGTAGCCCTACTCGTCTATCGCTCCAACCTCCTCGGGGCCGACCTGCGCCTCACCAACTACGGCGGCGGAAACACCTCCTGCAAAGTCTCCGCACCCGATCCGCTTACAGGCGAAGCGACCAAAGTGATGTGGGTCAAAGGCTCCGGCGGCGACCTCGGCACGATGAAGCGCAGCGGCCTGGCGGCCCTGTATATGAGCCGCTTACACAGCCTGAAGCAGATCTACCGCGGCCTCGCACACGAAGACGAAATGGTGGCCCTCTTTAACCACTGCATCTACGATCTGGCCTCCAAGGCGCCCTCGATAGATACGCCCCTCCATGCATTTCTGCCCTTCGCGCACATAGACCACCTGCACCCCGATGCGGCCATTGCCATCGCTGCGGCCAAAGACGGTAAGCAGATTACGCAGGAATTATTTGGCGGAAAAATCGGTTGGGTGGACTGGCAGCGGCCCGGCTTCGACCTCGGTCTGAAGCTCCGCGCCTGCCTCGATGAGGCTAAGAATCAAGGCATTACGCTCCGGGGCATTATGCTCGGCTCGCATGGCCTCTTTACCTGGGGCGATACCGCATACGAATCCTATGTCAACACCCTGGAGGTGATCGAAACCTGTGCCGCCTATCTGGCGCAGCATGAAGGGAAAAAGCGTCCGGTATTTGGCGGTCCCCGGATAGCATCTCCGGATAGTGAAATCCGTAGCCAGCAGGCCGCCGCCCTTGCGCCTGTGCTGCGCGGCTTTTGCTCCAGCCACAGCCGGATGATCGGGCACTTTACCAGCGATGCACGCGTGTTGCAGTTCATCAACTCGCAGGACCTGGACCGCCTCGCGCCGATGGGCACCAGTTGTCCGGACCATTTTTTGCGTACCAAAATTCGCCCGCTGGTGCTGGACCTCGCGCCCGACACCGACCTTTCAGATGTGAAAGCATTGAAGGAGAGGCTCTTACCTGCCTTTGAAGCCTACCGCCAGATGTATGCAGACTATTATGAAAGCTGCAAGCATCCTGACAGCCCGGCGATGCGCGACCCCAATCCGGTGGTGATTCTCTGGCCGGGCATAGGGATGTTTACCTTCGCCAAGGATAAACAGACCGCCCGTGTTGCCGCCGAATTTTACCTCAACGCCATCAACGTGATGCGCGGGGCTGAGGCGATCTCGGAGTACACCGCCCTGCCTGCGCAGGAGGCGTTTAACATCGAGTACTGGCTGCTCGAAGAGGCCAAACTCCAGCGTATGCC
>RDXT01000544.1 GCA_004292985.1 Bacteroidota bacterium | reverse complement strand
TCGAGATACCAGTCGGCAAAAGCCTTTCGCAGAGCCGGAATGCCCTTGTAGGGCTGGTATCCGTGGCCGCCGGGAGCCACTGCAGAGCGGATCAGCTCCTTAATCGTCTCGTCGGAGGGCGTCATGTCGGGATTTCCGATGCCCAGGTTGATAATATCTTCGCCTTCAGAGCTTCTGCGGCGGATTTCAGCCAGCTTACGGGAGAAATAGTATTCTTCTACCTGTAAAAGCCGCTGTGCAGGTGAGATCAGCATAAGAATGGGAATGAGGTCGGGTAGGGTAGGAGAAGGAAAAATCAGGCGCTGAGCAGATCGTTTTTGTCACCCCTGGGGTATTCGCCCAGAATTTTGAGTTCATTGACCAGGGGGCGGATGGCGGAGAGGGCACGCAGGTATTGGGCATGCTCGTCGAACTCCAGGTCTATGTGAAAGAAGTATTCAAATTCGCGGCCCAGCACGGGCAGGGACTGGATTTTGCTCAGGTTCATGCCATGCGCACCGAGGACCAACAGGATGTTGGCCAGGCTGCCCACGCGGTGCGTGAGGTTAAAGCAGAGAGAGGCTTTGTCGGCCTCCAGGTCCATGCGGGCGGCATTGTCCTGGTCGAGCAGGATGAGGAAGCGGGTAAAGTTGCGCTTGTTGCTTTCGATGCCTTCGGCGAGGATTTCCATGCCGTAGTGCTCGGCAGCGAGGCGGGAGGCGATCGCGCCCACTCCTTTGAGTTTCTGGTCGCGGACCCAGAGGGCCGCACCTGCGGTATCGGCGTTTTCGACCAGTTTCAGGTGCGGATTTTCCCCGAAAAATACCTGGCACTGCTGCAGGGCCATCGGGTGGGAGTGTGCTTCGCGAAGCTGGGAAAGTTGCTGGCCGGGCAGCGCCATCAGGTTGTGCTCGATGCGCAGATACACCTCGCCGATCACCACAAACTCCGAGTTGCGCAGCAGCGCGTAGTTGGGAAGCAGCGTGCCTGCGACTGTGTTTTCGATGGCTACCACGCCATAGCGTGCCTTTCCGGCTTCGAGGTTGCGAAACAACTCCGGAAAAGAGTCGCACATGTCCAGCTCGATATTCGTGCCGAAAAACTTCCGTGCCGCAATTTCATGAAAAGACCCCCGCACGCCCTGGATGGCAATCGTCTGGGTTTCGGTGGCTGTGCCAGCTGCAGTTAGTTCCATAAGAGTCAGGCATAAAAAAAGTGTCCCTGGCTTTTGGCTCAGGGACACTTGAGTTTCGTTTGTGTTTATCTTAACTGAACACACAAGGTCCCGGGCCTTTACCAAAAAAGTAAAAGTAAAAGCTGCCGAAAAATCCTTTATATGCGCAGGTCATTTGCATAGCGCAAGTATAGGCAAAAGAATGATAATGACAAATTCTTTTTAATGATTTTTTCGCAACAAACGTTCGTTAGTTTTGCCAAATAAGCATTTTTTGCCCGCCTCTGTTTCTGAAGATGCTTTGCTCTTTCGCGATCTGTCACAATTAACCCGGATTCTTTCCGTATATTCAGCAACCAATCCCTAATTTCTTTCGCTATGAATCACCTCAGATTTTCGCTTACCGTGATGTTTTTCGCTCTGGCGCTGCTGGCTTCTGCCCAGTCCCCTGCGAAGCTGAGCGGTGTTATTACCCACCCTGTGGGTCGTCCTGTTGGAGTACTCTGGTATCCGTATGGCGGTGCATTGTCAGAAGAAAGAGTCGCTTTTTCGACCAAACTCGATGACAATGGCGCTTTTCAGCTCGATATTCCCCTCGATAAGCCCCGCGTGGCTACCCTGTCACACGGACGCGAAACGACCCCTCTCTTTCTTTTTCCGGGCGATAAAATAGAGATGAAGCTCGATCCGGGCATGTTTGACGAGACAATCTCTTACAGCGGCGACAATGCCAGCGCCAAAGCCTCCAATTTTCTGGCGGCCTGGTTTCTGAAATTTGACGACGGAACCCCCGCAAATCTGCATGCACTTCAGGTGCAGTCGCTCGATATTCCCGGCTATATGGCCTATTCGGACAAGCGCTATCAGGAACGAATCAGCTTTCTTCAGGCCGAAAAGACCCGTCTCTCGCTTCCCGATGAGCTTGTGAACTTTGTCGCACAGCGCGAACTCTATAAATATGCCCTGGAGCGCCTTCAGTATCCGTACATGCAGGAGCAGGAAGAGCTGCCGGAACTGCCTGCCGGGTACTATGATTTCCTGAGCAAAGTGCCTGTAAATCAGGAGTCTGCGGTCGGTCTGAGCGAATACGCAAATTTCCTGGAAATGTACCTGATCTACCGCCAGGCAGCGGCAGGTAAGTCTGAGATCTCCCCCGTAGAAAAAATGGAAGCGGACTGGAAGATCATCGGAGAAGTGCTGACCGGAAACGCCCTGCGGATGGGCCAGGGAATGGTACTGAGCGCTGTGCTTCGGGAAGGCTATACTCCCCGCGTAGGTGAGCTGTTTGACGATCTGGCCAAAACGGATGACGGAATCAGCAAAGCCCTGCGCCCCGTAGTCGAAACCGCCCGCAAGTTAGGCCCCGGCAACCCCGCACCTGCATTTACCCTGGTAAATATGGAAGGAAAAGAGGTTTCACTGGCAGATATGAAAGGCAAAGTTGTATATCTTGACTTCTGGGCGAGCTGGTGTGGTCCCTGCCGCGCCGAAATGCCCTATAGCCATACCCTTGCAGACCGTTTTAAGGGAGAGGATGTTGTTTTTATGTACATTTCCATTGACGACACCGAAAAAGCCTGGAAAAAAGGGGTAGCTGACCTGAAGATGAAGGGTACTTTGCTTTGGTCCCCCCGCGATAAGAGCACTGGCGCCGATTACGACATTCAGTATATCCCCGCCTATTTTATCATCGCCCGCGACGGCACCATCTTCGCCCGCAACGCGAGGCGCCCCAGCGATCCGGAAGTAGATCAGCAGATCCGTGCAGCCCTGGCTGCGGGGAGGTAATAAAAAAAGCAGGCGCGTTACTCAACGCGCCTGCAACTTATATCATCCAGTAAAGCTTTCGATCAGTGTACGAGTACACCACCGTCATGCACCAGGCTTTCGCCGTGCTGGCTCTTGTCCAGACCTTCTTTTTCCTCAGACTCGCTCACGCGCAGCGGCGTAATCAGGTCAGTGATTTTCAGCAGGAGCAGTGAACCAAAGAAAGCGAAGGCAGAAACTACGACCAGCGCGATCATGTGGTTGGTGAAGAGTTTAAATTCGCCATAGAAAAGACCGTTGTCAGCTACGGCAGAGTTTACGGTATTGGTAGCGAAAATACCCGTCATAATCATACCTACCATACCGCCTACACCGTGGCAAGGGAACACATCGAGCGTATCGTCGAGGGTGGTGCGGGCACGCCATTCAGCTACGAAGTTACTTGCAGCAGCGGCGACTGTGCCGATAATGATGCTCGCAGGGATCGTAACGTATCCAGCCGCAGGGGTGATGGCAACCAGACCAACCACAGCGCCGATGCAGAAGCCCAGAGCAGAAGGACGCTTGCCTTTGAGGGCATCGAGCAGGATCCAGGTGAAGGCAGCAGCGGCAGAAGCGGTGTTGGTGGTAGCGAAAGCAGAAGCTGCCAGACCATTGGCACCAAAAGCAGAACCGGCATTAAAACCGAACCAGCCAAACCACAGCAGACCTGTGCCCAGGAGCACGTAAGGAATATTGGCAGGAGGAAGCGCGGACTCAGCCACGTGCACCTTGCGCTGTTTCAGATAGAGCGCACTTGCGAGGGCAGCCCAACCGGCAGACATGTGTACCACCGTACCACCTGCAAAGTCAAGAACGCCTAATTTGAAGAGGAAACCTTCAGGATGCCATGTCCAGTGGGCCAGCGGTGCGTAGATCAGCAGGCTGAACAGAACCAGGAACAGTACATAAGAGGTAAACTTAATCCGCTCCGCAAACGCTCCGGTAATGAGCGCAGGCGTGATAATCGCAAATTTAAGCTGGAAAAAGGCGAACATCATCAGCGGGATCGTGGGCGCCAGCGACCAGGGCGCTGTGGCCATCACATTGCCGAAGAAAGCAAACTGTGTGGGATTGCCGATCACACCGCCGATGGTATCACCAAAAGCAAGGCCAAAGCCGATCACCACCCAGAGAACACTGACGACGGCCATTGCTACGAAACTCTGAAGCATGGTGGAAATCACATTCTTCGAGTTGACCATACCGCCATAAAAAAAGGCAAGACCGGGCGACATCAGCAGTACCAGGCCGGTAGCAGCGAGCATCCATGCCGTATCTCCGGAATTGACTCCCTCATTTGCTACGGTGGGGTCCGTATTAAATGGGATAAATAGCGCAATGATGTTCACAAGGATCAAAATTGCGAAGGGAACGATAGATAGTTTACGGTTCACCATACGTTTAAAAGGTTTGTTCATTGCAAAGATATAAGTTATTTTTAATTTTTTAAACATTGCCCGTATTTTTTTTACTTTTTTCTGAATGTGATGGCTGTAATTGTCTAATCGTTAAGATATGCTC
>RDXT01001010.1 GCA_004292985.1 Bacteroidota bacterium | reverse complement strand
AAGCCCCTTTGGCGACATCACCAAATACCGCGACATGGCGGTGAGCGTGCTGGAATATGCGCTGAATGTGCCCTTCCTCAAAACCTTTATCCCCTGGGCCTCCAGTGTCGTTTCGGGCCTCAAGAGCACCGATGCCGTTACGAAGACCCTCGCAGAGATGCGCCCCGATTCGGACTTCCTCAAGGAACTGAACAACAGCCCAGACCCCGGTGTGCCTTATATCCTGATCGCCGGAAATACGAAGCACTACACAACAACGGCCAAAAAGAAGGTGGACCGGGTGATGGATAAAAGTTTGGTGAAAGTGGGCGAATGGTTTAATCATGATACCCCCAACGACATCGCAGTTGCTACGGCCAGTATCCTGAATGTGCCTGATACCCGCAATCCCGCTCCCGTCAAAGCCGAGGTGGCCTGCCATCACATGAACTACTTTTACGACAGCGAAGGCATCCTCAAAGCGAAGGATTATCTGCCATTAACGTCCGTTTAAGTGTAAATAATGACCAGACTTACATCCGGAAAAAGATTTCGGACGAAAGCCTGTACATTTGCCCCATCACATACCCCACGAACTGAATCGCATGGAATTTTTTCACTGGTTTATTGACTTCTTTCTCCATCTGGACAAACACCTGGCAGAGATCGTATCCAACTACGGAATCTGGACCTATGCCATCTTGTTTCTGATCATTTTTGCAGAAACCGGACTGGTTGTTACCCCCTTTCTGCCGGGCGATTCGCTGCTGTTTGCTGCCGGAGCGATTGCGGCACTTCCAGCCAGCGGCCTGAGCATTGTACTCATGCTGGTGCTGCTTTTTGTGGCGGCCTTTCTGGGTGATACCGTAAACTACTATGTGGGTAAAAGCCTCGGTCAGAAGGTGTTTAATATGAACATCCGCTTCATTAAGCGGGAATATTTAGATAAGACCCAGGCATTTTATGACAAACACGGAGGCAAGACCATCGTTTTTGCCCGTTTTATCCCGATCATCCGCACATTTGCCCCTTTTGTGGCGGGAATTGGCACCATGGACTACCGCCGTTTCTTCTCCTACAACATCATTGGCGGCCTTGCATGG
>RDXT01000543.1 GCA_004292985.1 Bacteroidota bacterium | reverse complement strand
ATGACCCATCAGCGACAAGGCGAAGCTGCAAAAAAGGAGGATTTGCTTCATCTTACAGCGCTTGGGGTGGCGTGGCGTTGTTTTCGGTAGTTGCGCTTGCGGAAAAAGCTTTCCAGCACGGGCAGGTAGTCCTTGCGGGCATCCACAGAGAGGTAGGGGATGTCGTGGCGGCGGCTGATGTCGAGCAGTTTGCGGTCAGTAGCGGCAAAATGGGCCTCCATTCGCTTGCGTGTGCCCGGATCGTCGGTATTGATCCAGCGGGCTTCCTGGGTTTCGATGTCAATGATGGGCACAATCCCGGCTCCTGAAGCCAGCACTTCGTTGGGGTGGTACAACCGGATCAGGATCAGTTCGTGTTTATGGTGCAGGCGCACAAGGGCATTTTCATAGCCTTCGTCCAGAAAATCGGAAATCACGATCAGGATGCTGCGCTTGTGCAGGGTGTGGCGGATGAAGGTGAGTGCTGCCGAGATGTCGGTGTGTTCGCTCTTATTATCGTGGGCAAATACACCGCTCACGATTTTCAGGATGTGCTTACGGCCTTTATCCGGCTTATAATATTGCTCGATACGGTCGGAAAAGGTGGCCAGACCGAACTTATCATTATTTTTCAGGGCAGAAAAGGCCAGCACAGAGGTGATTTCCATCCCGATAAGGCGCTTGTTTTCCTCTGCCGGGCCAAAATCTCCCGATCCGCTGATGTCGAAGAGCACAAACAGGGTTTGTTCCCGCTCTTCCCGGAACTGTTTTACAAATACATCGCCTGTTTTGGCGGTAACGTTCCAGTCAATGCTGCGGATATCGTCGCCATACTGGTAAGGTCGCACCTCGTCGAACTCCAGGCCCTGGCCCTTGAAGGCAGAGAGATACTCTCCCGCAAAGGTGGTGTTGACCATTCTGCGGATTTTGATCTCAAGGCGGCGGACTTTTTTGAGTATATCTTTCATTCACACGTATTCCTACACCGCGACCGGGGCTTTGATGGCTGGCCAGGGCTGATAATTTTCAAGAACAATGTCTTCATAGCGATAGGCAAAGAGGTCTGTCACCTCCGGATTGAGGCGGATCCGGGGCAGCGGGCGCGGTTCCCGGCTCAGTTGGAGCTGCACCTGCTCAAAGTGGTTGTGGTAAATGTGCGCATCGCCGAAGGTATGCACAAAATCACCCGCTTCGAGGCCCGTTACCTGTGCCACCATCTGGGTTAGCAGGGCATAGGAGGCGATGTTGAAGGGCACTCCCAGGAAAAGGTCAGCGCTTCGCTGGTAGAGCTGGCAGCTCAGTTTTCCGTTCGCCACATAAAACTGAAACAGCAGATGACAGGGCGGCAGGGCCATTTGTTCCACATCGGCGACATTCCAGGCGCTGACGATAAGGCGGCGGGAGTCGGGGTTGCGGCGGATCTGGTCCAGCACCTGTGTGATCTGATCCACGGTCTGGCCATCGGCCCCCCGCCAGGAGCGCCATTGCACTCCATAAACCGGGCCGAGTTCGCCTTCCGCATTGGCCCATTCGTCCCAGATCGAAACGCCATTTTCTTTGAGGTAGGCAATGTTGCTTTCGCCCCGCAGGAACCACAGCAGTTCGTGCACGACCGACTTCATGTGTACCTTTTTGGTCGTGACCAGCGGGAAACCTTCTCCCAGATCAAAGCGTATCTGGTGTCCAAATACGCTGCGGGTTCCGGTTCCGGTGCGGTCGCTCCGGTCTGTTCCGTGCGTTAAAACATGGCGGAGCAGGTCGTGATAAGCCTGCATGGGCAAAGGGGGTTAAGTCTGAGCGAAAAATACAAAAATAGTTGACTGCTGCACAGCTCTTATTCACCATCCGGCAATCACGGGGGCTGAAGCGCAAAAACAAAGCTATGATTTAGAGCCGGGGCTTTGGTATTCCTGCGGCGCTTCATTCAGTTGGGCATTATTCAGGGTCATCAGGTCGGGGTAGGCTGTCGGCTGGCCCTGCGGAGATATGCCCGGAATGACTACAATTTCTTCGCCCAAAGCCGCTTCGAGTTTGGCGATGCTCTTCAGGGTCAGGTTGTGAGGCGTATTGAGCCATTTGCTGATTTCAGACTCCTGTTTGCCCATGGCCTGCGCCAGGTCTTTCTGGGTCCAGCCTTTGGCGGCCATCAGCTGCTCTACCCGCATGACGATGTAGGCCAGTTTGCGGGTGAATATACGGGTCTCCGGGCGTATAGAGGCCAACGCCCCGGAGATAATGCTTTTATTACTCATCACAATTAGGTGTAGAAAATAGTGCTTAAAAAAACAGGTCAAAGTCGTCGTACACAATGTTGCCCCCTGACTCATCCCATAGGATATCACCATCTTTAAGAGCCTGTGTCAGAGCTTTACTGATCTTCCCTGCCTGGTAGAAAGCATCTTTTACATTCGGGCATTCTTGGGCATAACGAGTGGTTTTTACTCCGCCATCAAATAAAAATACCACGCTGTCAGAGAGCCTGAGGCAGTAAAGCCGAAGCGTGTGATCACCTTCTCCTTCCAGAAACTGAATCGGTGGTGGCAGTGCATGGCTTTCATTTTCAAATCGGAAGTATTTAGCCTTTGCCCCGAAAAGCTCTCCCATACGTATTTCCAGCCAGTCAAGAATCTCTTCATAGTTGTCCTGTATCTCGGTCTTTCCCTGGTGTTTTTGGATAAAACGTTCGAATAGGGTAATGTTTTCTTCATTCTCATCCGACTCTTGATCAGAAAGCAGTTGTATAGAGTAATAGTTAACTTTGGCTGTGGTTAAATCTTCCAGCCTCTTGATTTGAGCAAATGTAGTCACTGGTTGAAGGGGGTTGAAGTTTTGAATTACACATAGCAGTTTATGATTAGAAAGTATAAATATATTCACTTATAAGTTAATTTTCAAAATTTATCTCCAAAAAGGCGCTTAAATGCGTAAAATTGGGCCTCGAAATCTCTTAACCGCTGACGCTTTGAAAAGCAAAAAAGTCTCCGAAACCTACACCCTCATGACCGAGTTGGTGCTGCCCAACGACACCAATACGCTGGGCAATCTCATGGGCGGCAAGCTGCTGCACTGGATGGACATCGCCTCGGCTATCTCTGCCCAGCGGGCGACTAACCGCACAGTGGTGACGGTGGCGGTGGATTTTGTGGAGTTTAAAGCCTCGATCCCGCTGGGGTCTGTGGTAATCATCGAAGCGCGGGTGACACGCACCTTCAATTCTTCGCTGGAAGTGCGCATTGATGTGGCCTATGAAAATCTTCAGACAGGCGAGCGCAAGGACAGCAACACGGCGTATTATACGTTTGTGGCGGTGGACCAGTCGGGAAGACCCATTCCGGTAACGGACGTGCAGCCGGAAAGCGAGCAGGAGCTTGCGTGGCATACGGAGGCGCAGCGTCGCCGGGAATTGCGGCTCTTGCTGGCCGGGCGCATCAAACCGGGCGAGGCGACAGGGCTGCGGGAGATGTTTGGGATTTGAAGCTATGTGCTTTGGGTGAGTTTCGGATCCTCCGCTGGAGCAGCAAGGGCTTTGAGAATCTCTCCGGGGTGGCGGCGCGATTTGCGCATCTCCACCAGGCTCTGGAGCGTGAGGGCCGTAACGCCCGGTACCGGGATCAGCCCGGCAATCCGGTAGCGCTTTTTCAGACGCATGCGGTTGGCGGCAATCAGCCGGGACAAAATATGCTCCACAATTTCATCAATGATCAGCGACCCGCCCATAAATGGCAGAATCAGCGGCGCCTCTACAAAAAAGATCAGGGTATCTATGCCTGAAGACAGCAAAATCAGCCAGCGAAGCCTGCGCCGGTAATCCTGAAGTTGCTGCTCTTGCTCCGGGGTGAGTTCTGTCGTTTCCATTATACAAGGATGGACAAAAGTAAAAAATGATTTTGTAAGTTTGTTGCCTACGCAGCCTTCCTGCCCGGCACTTACCTCCGAATGTTATGCTAAAAGCGATTGATATACATAAATCCTATGGCCAGCTCACGGTGCTGCGAGGCGTAAGCCTCGAACTGAATGCCGGAGAGGTGGTTGCCCTGGTAGGAGCCTCAGGCGCAGGCAAAAGTACCCTTCTCCAGATTCTGGGCACACTCGACGAGCCGGATTCCGGGGCGGTTTTCTATGAAGGCCGCGATGTTACCCGCATCCACGAGCGGCAAAAGGCACAATTCCGCAACCAGACCCTGGGATTTGTATTCCAGTTTCACCACCTGCTGCCCGAATTTACCGCGCTGGAAAATGTGGGGATGCCCGCATGGATCGCCGGAGAAGACCGCATCGCGGTGAACAAACGCGCCTCCGCGCTGCTGGAGCGCCTGGGCCTCAGTGCCCGGAGCCACCACAAACCCGCCCAGCTTTCGGGAGGCGAGCAGCAACGGGTCTCTGTCGCACGCGCCCTGATCAACCAGCCCCGCCTGATCCTGGCCGATGAGCCTACCGGAAACCTCGATACCCGCAACAGCGAAGAACTGTTCAGCCTCATTTTTGACCTGGCCAAAACCACGGGCGT
>RDXT01001009.1 GCA_004292985.1 Bacteroidota bacterium | reverse complement strand
GTCGATTGAGGACTTCGAGCATCTAGTCATACACGAAGATCGTTGCAGACAGGCAGATTCTTTATCCATCTCAGATACTTAGACAGCCATTGGTTTGAACCGTCACTGCGGCGCCACCGCCACTTGGCGTGATGGCAACACTGACATTCGGAATGCCTTGCTCGCTTCCGTCTTTGACCCCGTTTCCGTTGTCGTCGAAGAAGACCAAGCCATTGAGTGAGCCGGTGCCAATGGCACCAACCGTGACCGTCAAGTTGGCTGGGTTGGAAAGGTTGCCGCTCGAGTCCTTGACCGTGTACTGAATTGGTGTTGTTGTACCAACAAAGGCTGGCAATGGATCAAAAGTGACCGTGCCATCTGGGTTGGCGGTGTAGGTGCCTTGACCTGCGATGGTGCGGGTCTTGTCTTCAACTGGGGTGCTCGGGTCAAGGTCAATGCTGGCAGGATTGATGGTCAATGGGCTGCTGCTCGTGTCATCTGCCGTAATGGGGAAGGTGACGTTGGTGTCGTTTGGCGTGCTGGCGCTGTTTGGCGTGGCGACTGGAGCTGGCAGACGGTAGCCGTCTTGGGTGTCGGCAACTGTGCCACCTGCCACCACAGCAACGGTGCTTGGATCAGAACCAGTTGTGGTGAGCGTTGCACCAGTTGGGAAGTCGGGGTCGGTTTCTTGCACATTGACCGTGGCATTGCCCGCAGGAACGCCTGTTGCCGACCACGTGCCATCGGCTTGGGTCACGACCGTGATCGGAGTGCCACCACCAGCTGGGGTAATAACGACATCCACACCACCAATGCCTGGTTCAGATGGTTCTCGGGTGCCGTTGCCGTTGTCGTCACGGAACACCAAACCAGTCACTGTACCTCGGGTTGGCGCACCCACATTGACGGTGATCAAAGCCGGATTGGAGGGCTGGTCGGCGTTGTCTTCAAAGCTGTACCGCACTGGGCTGGTTGTGCCACTGAAGGTTGGCAATGGGTCGAAGGTCACGACACCCGTGGTTGGGTTGATCGTGTAGGTGCCCTCGTTTGGCACGGTCAAGGTCGTGCCATCAGGCGAAACGGTGCTGCCTGCTGGCTGACCGG
>RDXT01001008.1 GCA_004292985.1 Bacteroidota bacterium | reverse complement strand
CACGAGTACAACCTCCAGCGGATGATGAAGGGCATGCGCGATGCACTCACGTATAACTCCCTGAATTTCAGTCCCTACCAGTACCGCCAGATGCGGATCATGGAGTTCCCGCGCTACCAGAGTTTTGCGCAGTCTTTTGCCAATACGGTGCCTTTTTCGGAGGCCATCGGTTTTATGCTGAAGATAGACGACAATGACCCTGAGGCCGTGGACATGGCCTATTATGTAACTGCCCACGAGATCGGCCACCAGTGGTGGGGCCACCAGGTGATGGAGGCCGGGGTGAAGGGAAATGCCATGCTGTCAGAAACGATGTCGCAGTACACGGCCCTGATGGTGATGAAACACGCTTACCCTACAGAGCTGATTCAGAAGTACTTACGTTTCGAGCTGGACCGCTACCTCTTTGGACGGGCCACCGAAAGCAAAAAAGAGCAGCCCCTGGCGCAGGTCGAAGGGCAGGGCTATATCCACTACCAGAAAGGTTCGCTGGTGATGTACGCCCTCCAGGATTATCTCGGCGAAGACAGTGTGAACGCGGCGCTGAAACGTTTTGTGCGCGACTGGGCCTGGCGCGAAGACCGCTACCCCACCAGCGCCGACCTGATCGGCTACTTTAAGCAGGTGACACCCGACTCGATGATGTACCTCTACGAGGATATGTTCGAGACGATCACCCTCTTCGAAAACCGCACCCGCGAGGCTAAAAGTGAGGCTCTGCCCGATGGTACGTACAAAGTCAGCCTCGACCTGGAGACGATCAAGTACCGCGCCGACAGCCTCGGCAACGAAAAAGCGATCCCCATCGCGGACTGGATTGACATCGGGGTGTACGGCAAGTCAGCCAAAGGCCAGGACTCGCTGCTGTACCTGAAAAAACACCGCATTGCGGAGGAAAAAACCCATATCGAGGTCATCGTGCCCGCCAAACCTGCCAAGGCCGGCATTGATCCGATTAATAAGCTGATTGACCGGAACCCGGAGGATAATGTGAAGGGGGTTACGGAGGGGGTTTGAGGAATTGAGGGGGATAAGGGAATAGGTATGTGAAAAGGCCTCTGCGGGTGCGCGGGGGCCTTTTTTT
>RDXT01001007.1 GCA_004292985.1 Bacteroidota bacterium | reverse complement strand
CGTAGAAGCCTGAAACAGCGCAGGATTCCGGCTGAGCAGCAACCAGAATTTCCCTTCCGCATCGCCGACCAAACTGCCTTCCGCAACAGAATCGAGGGCGTAATAAACCACATGCCCCTCCTGTTTGTAGGTAGCCTTCACCCGCTCATACCATTTTTGGGAAAAAAGCGAATCAGCATCTTCCTTGCGACCCCAGATATAGATCCCTCCGAAATAGCGATTGTCGGCGCTTACATAAAAGTCTTTTTGGCGAAGGCCCTGTATTTTTTTGTAGGGCGGCGCACCTTCCCTCAGCTTTCTGGCCACGAAAAAACGCGGGGCATACCAGGGCGTTTTGATTTGGGTAAATGTAAGCACGGGACCTTGCGGGGCTGCCTGCGCAGGCGCTCCGGCGGAGAGAAAAGCATCGAGCGTCATATCCGGTGTGTGAGATTGTGAATAAAGGCCCTGCACATCTGCGCACAGGAGCACAGAGATGAGAAGCGTGGAGAAAAAGGAATTACGCATGGCAATTTTTTTCTCCTTAGACCGGAAAATGAGCAAGTGTTACAAAAGGGGGCGACCCAGCCTTAATGTGGCAGTTTCGGCCTCAGCCAGCTATAGACCCAGGTGCCTGCCAGCGCCGACACAATCGCTGCCAGCATCACCGTCACGCCCGCGCCCGTAAGCGCAAACATAGGGCCCGGACAAGCGCCTGTCATGGCCCAGCCCAACCCAAAGATCAGTCCGCCGATCACCTGTCCCTTGTGAAAGGGCTTTGGCTGAATCGTAATCTCCTCACCATCAGTGCTTTTTACGCCAAATCGTTTGATGATCTGAAGGGAAATAAGACCCGTAACAATGGCCGAACCGATCACACCGTACATGTGAAAGGAGTGAAACAGAAACATCTCCTGGATGCGGTACCAGGAAATGACCTCCGCCTTGGTCAGCACAATGCCAAATCCGGCTCCGAGCAGGAGGTAGCGCAGCAGCGAAAGAACTGAGTCCTTCTTTGCAGCGGATGTAATGGGTTGATTAAGTGTATTTTGCATATCTGTGCGGGTCAGAGGGCCAGGAGGAAAGGTAACAGAAAATGGGTCATCA
>RDXT01001006.1 GCA_004292985.1 Bacteroidota bacterium | reverse complement strand
CAGCGTAGCTACCCCCACATTGATGACGGTAGCTGTGCGCACCCCCGCCAGGATCACCGGAAGCGCCAGGGGCAGTTGCACTTGCAGGAGCATTTGCCGGGCGCTCATCCCCATGCCCTGCGCCGCATCTATCACCGAAGGATTTACCCCTGTGATGCCCGTGTAGGTATTGCGCACGATCGGCAGCAGCGCATACAACAGCAAAGCCGTAATCGCAGGCAGCGGTCCGATGCCCAGCAGCGGAATCATAAATCCCAGCAGGGCGATCGAAGGAATGGTCTGAAGCACGCCTACCACCGCCAGCACGAACCCCGGCCAGCGTGGATTTCGGGCAATAAATATCCCCAGCGGAATCCCGATCAGCACGGAAATCAGCAGGGAAATAAAGGTCAGACCGATATGCGCCAGCGTTTGCTCCCATAGCTTATCAGCATTCTGAAACATAAACTGCCATACATTTTGCTGCTCCTGCATATCAGTAAAGGCGTTTCAGATGGTTAAGGGCCGTCTGGGCCGAGCTGAAGGTAATATGTTTGGTCTCACCCTGCGCGTTTTGGACAGAGACCTGTGTCCGCTCCGGACTGAGCGCAGACAGGGCCTCCCACAGCGAACTTTCCATGTTCAATGCGGGTGTCTGTGCCGAGGTGGGTGCTTGTCCCGAGGTGGGTGAGCTTGCCGAACCCCCGTCCTCCAAATAGTCCCAGGCCTCCCGCAGCGACACCACAGACAGCTCCAGTTGCAGGCGCTGCGGGTCAAAAAACTCCCGCACGAACGCATCTGCCGGGCGAAACAGCAGCTCCGCCGCCTTGCCGATCTGCCGGATCTGTCCCTTGTCCATCAGGCAAATGCGGTCGCCAAGTTCGAGGGCTTCCTGCACATCGTGCGTGACCCAGACGATGGTTTTGCGCTTCAATTCGTCGAGTTCGCGAAATTCCTGCCGGATCAGGGCCTTGGTAATGGGGTCAAGCGCCCCCAGCGGCTCATCCATCAGCAAAATCGGCGGATCCGCCGCCAGTGCGCGGGCGAGGCCCACCCGCTGCTGCTGCCCGCCGCTGAGTTCGTGCGGATAGGCAGTGGCCAGACCGGA
>RDXT01001005.1 GCA_004292985.1 Bacteroidota bacterium | reverse complement strand
CGGCTTCATATCGACCTCGTTGAAGGTCGTCAGCATAGCCGTTTCATTCTTAACAGCTACCAACCGGCGGGCAATGGTCTTGCGGAGCGAGGTCATTTTCTCACGACGCTGACCACGTCCTCCGGGTTGAGCCGCTGGGGCCGACGGTGCTGGGGCCGCTGCTGGTTTTGCCGGAGCAGTTGCCGCAGGAGCTGGCGTCTGCACGGGAGCCGCCTGTTGGGCGGGAGCCTGCACGTTCATAGCGTCTTCTTTGGTGATGCGTCCGCCAATGCCTGTGCCCTGCACGGCAGTGGCTTGAACACCTTTTTCGTCCAGAATTTTGGCCGCTGCGGGCGATGCATGATTAGCCGCGTAACCCGATTGGTCGCTACCATTTTGGGTCTGTGGAGTCGGAGATGCTGGTTGAGCAGTCGGAGCTGGTGCGCCTGTCGACGTGCTTGCCTGGCCGACTTCGATCCGGGCGATGACGCCCCCAATGGGCAGCGTTTCACCGGCCTGCGCCACAATACGGAGCGTTCCGGCAGCTTCGGCGGGAAGTTCAAACGTGGCTTTATCTGATTCGAGTTCGCATAACACCTCATCTAAAGCCACTACGTCGCCGTCTTTTTTGCTCCAGGCGGCAATTGTAACTTCAGTGATCGACTCACCCACGGCGGGGACCTTCATCTCGACAAGCCCCCCAGCCGACCCGTCGGACTGCCCCGAAGGGGGAGTGACTGGCGCAGCCGTTGCCACCACAGCAGGCTCTGCAACGGGCTGCATGAGTGGAGCCGCCTGTTGGGGTTCAGGGGCAGGAGCGGGAGTTTCAGCTTTGGCAGCGGGGGGCGGGCTTGCCACACCGGTTGAGCCACCCCCGTCGATAGTACAGATTACGGCACCAATGGGCAGGGTATCGCCCGCCTGAGCCATAATGTGCAGAACGCCATCGGCCTCCGCCGGAAGTTCAAAGGATGCTTTGTCAGAGTCGAGGGTACAAAGCACATCGTCGATTTTAACGGTGTCGCCTTCTTTTTTTAACCACTCGCCCACCGTTACTTCGGTGATGGATTCCCCCTTTTTACAGATTTCAGTGAACAGTGAACAACGAACAGCAAGCAACGAACAGGCACTTTGGCAATGGCAACGATTGGCCAATACATCATTAGCAACTGTTCATTGATCTCTGTTCGCTGATCTCTGTTAATTATTCAAACGCTTTCGCTACGATAGCGGCTTGTTCCTGGGCATGTATTTTGGCAAAACCGGTGGCGGGCGAAGCCGCAGCCGGGCGCGTTACGGGCCGCAGTCGAACGTCCATCTCGCGCAACAGGTAGGTGTAGTAACCCATATTCAGGGGTTCTTCCTGCACCCAGCAGAGTTCGGCTTTTTTGTACGGAGCCAACACGGCGTCGATCTGCTTTTGCGGCAGCGGGTGCAACTGCTCCAACCGAACAATCGCAATGTCGGTGCGGCTGTCGGCCTGTTGTTTCTCAAGCAGTTCGTAATATACTTTACCCGTGCAAAGCAACACTCGCTTCACC
>RDXT01001004.1 GCA_004292985.1 Bacteroidota bacterium | reverse complement strand
TGGGTGCTGATCAAGCGATAAAAAAAGCGGCCCCTTTCAGGGCCGCCGGTTCAGACAGTTAAGTAGAAGGTTTCCGTCCGTGTTATGCGGAGCAGGCTTCGCATCCTTCGGGATCGTCGAGCGAGCAGGCAATGGCATCCATCGCCTCGGTATGCATTTCGAGCTGCACCTGTGGCAGCGTCTGGGTGAGCACCGTAGCATTCACCTGTTGAAGCTGTGGCTGCTGGGCCGTTACCAGGCTGTTGGCAAGGGCTTCGCTCTCATCTTTTTTCAGCTTTTGCTGGTCAATGGTAAACTTAATCGCATCGGCAGCCGCTTTGGTGCGCAGGTAGTACATGCCGGTTTTGAGGCCGCGCTCCCATGCGTAGAAGTGCATCGAAGTGAGCTTTCCGAAGTTGGCATTTTCCACAAACACATTCATGCTCTGGCTTTGGCAGATATAGGCGCCGCGCTCGGCAGCCATGTCAATGATGACCTTCTGGCTGAGTTCCCATGCAGTTTTGTAAATGGCCTTGATATAATCCGGGATGTCGGGCAGGGCCTGCACGGAGCCGTTGGCGGCGATAAGGCGGTCTTTCATGCTGTCGTTCCAGAGGCCGAGGGCGATCAGGTCTTCGAGCAGATACTTGTTCACGACCACAAACTCACCGCTGAGGGTGCGGCGGGAGTAGATGTTGGAGGTAAAGGGTTCGAAGCACTCATTATTTCCCAGGATCTGGGAGGTAGAGGCGGTCGGCATCGGCGCGACGAGGAGGCTGTTGCGCAGGCCGTGCTTCTGGATCCGCGCCTTGAGGGTGTACCAGTCCCAGCGGAGGCTCGGCTCCACATTCCACATATCGTACTGAAGAATGCCTTTGCTGGCGGGCGAACCTTCGAAAGAAGAGTAGGCACCATGCAGCTCGGCCTGCTCGCAGGAGGCATTCAGGGCCGCAAAATAGATGGTTTCGAAAATCTCCTTGTTTACCTGGCGGGCTTCTTCGCTGTCGAAAGGCAGGCGCATCATGACGAAGGCATCTGCCAGACCCTGCACACCGATACCGATCGGGCGGTGGCGCATGTTGGAGTTGCGGGCTTCGGGAACCGGGTAAT
>RDXT01000542.1 GCA_004292985.1 Bacteroidota bacterium | reverse complement strand
GGCAGCAAATCCCCGTCCATTGTCCTCGACGGTAATAGACAACACCTGCTCGTCGCGCAGTACCTGCACCAGTGCCTCCGTTGCCCCGGCATGTTTGAGGATGTTGTTGATCAGCTCCTGCACGATGCGATACACCGACAACTCCAGGGATGCGGGCAGCCGGGTATCTGGTCCGGCATACTCAAAATCCACCCGAAGCGTGCGGCTCTCGCTGATCTGCTGGCAAAAAGCCTCCAGCGCACCTGTCAGCCCCAGGCGCGAGAGAAGGTCGGGCATGAGGTTGTGGGCGATCCTGCGGGCCTCCTGGCTGACGGTGTCCAGGATTTCCATTCCCTGTCCAAAGGCTGGTACGCCCTCCAGGCCCGTGATCCGGTCCGGCAGCGCGCTAAACTGGAGTTTGGCCGCAGAGAGAAGGCCCCCTAAGCCGTCGTGCAGGTCCTTCGCGATGCGCGTGCGTTCTTTCTCTTCGCCCATAACCATCGCCCGTATGCGGCTGATTTCCTTTTCCTGTTCCAGGGTCTGGATCTGCCGGGCCGCCAGGGTCTGCCGCTGGCGGTAGATCACCCAGCCGCTGCCCAACCCGGTCAGCAGCAGCGCTACCAGCCCGCTCATCAGACGGATTCGCCCCTGCTGGCGGCTGATTTCCAGCGATTGCTTGGCCAGGTCTTTGTCCTTTTTTTCAGTTTCGTACTGGATGTTCAGGGCTTCGATCTGGCCAAGCAGATCTGCGTTGCCGGTGGAGTCTTTGAGGTGGTAATACATCTCTGACCAGTGGAAGGCTTCCTGCCAGTTTTGCAGCCCTTCGAACAGATCTGCAGCGGCACCTGCACACATCTGCATTGTCACGACATCGCCGATGGCCTGGCTGGCGGCATAGGCTCCGGCATATCCGCGTGCCGCTGCGGCTTTATCCCCGAGGGCTTCCAGCGCCACCGCACGGGTAAAGGCCACCAGGCTGCGTTTGGCATCACTCTGCTGCTTTTCGGCAATATCCCTGGCCTCCTTATACGCGGCTTCGCTGGCTGCCCGGTTCCCTGTTTTGGCCTCATACTCCATCAGGTTGAGGTAGGCGTGAAAGGTATAGGCTTCGAGGTTTTCATAGGCGCTCAGGAGACGGAGTGCCTCTTTTGACATGGCCAATGCGGTATCAAGGCGGATGCTGTCTTGCTCATAGTATGCCTTGCTGAGGTTGATCAGGAGCATGCCCCGGTTGCGCTCGTCTCCGCGCTGAAGGCTGATGGCCTCGGCCCGCCGGTACCAGTCAATGGCAGAACCAAACTGGCTGGCCTGGTAGTAGATATTGCCGATATTCACCAGGGCGTAATACTGCTGCTCGGTATTACCAGTGGCCTCAGCCTCCCGCAGGGCCGCAAAATAAACCTCACGTGCAGAATCTGTCTGGCCCAGCATCGTAAAGTTGATGCCCATCTGTACCAAGTGACTGATTACATGGTTGCTGCTGTCCAGTGCCTGCGCGATCCTGATCCCCTCCCGCGCGAGCGCATTGGAGCGGACGTACTGCCCGAGCTTTGACTGATGATAACTCTGCCGCCGGAGGGCTGACTCTATACCAGGCTGATACTGAACGCTGCGGTACAAGGCCAGCGCCTGGTCATAACACAAGGTAGCACTGTCGGCGTGCTGGTAGCGGTAGATACGGCCGAGTTGCTCCCAGGTCCGGGCAGCTTCCAGCGGAGCAGTCACCTGCGGAAGGCGTTGCAGAAGGCTGTCTTTATGGCTCAGGTCGAGTTGAGCGGTCAGGTACAGGGGGGAGATTGCCAGCATCCCGGCAAGGACCAGTGCCCAATGTGCAGGCGCAGGCAGCGAGGCAGACGGGTATTCCAGCATCATAACCAGATACGTAGGAGAAAAACGGATAAGGTGAAAGTCCGGTGAAAATCATTAACCGCGGTAAAATACTTTCTGTTTAACAGGGAAAAAATTACCATTGAAAATGCCTTGGTATAGGTTCGTCAGGGGAATCCTGAATCATGGTGATTCTTAATGCCAGTCTGTTGGTTTTATGTATGTAATGCAGCGATTTCGCCGGGTTTGTCTGGGGAGGAGCTATCTTCTGACACCCCCTCAAAAATACGCCATAATCTCCCTCCGCACCACCTCCCGCTGGGTCCAGGGGATAAAGTGGTTTTCTTCGGGAAAGTAAATCACCTTCGGCGGGCGCAGGGTGATCTCCTGACTGATAAACTCCGCATTTTGCCAGGGAACCAACTGGTCCTTTTTCCCTTGAAGAATGGTGACGGGTATCTGAATGTCTTTCCACCTGCCTTTCATCGAAGCGAGTTCTTCTCCGTGGGGCATCAGCTCGCGGTTGCTCATGTCGAGGTCCGGCGGGATCAGCCAGCGGGTCGCTTTGTGCTGGATAAAGTATTGGATACCCATCACTTTCTCTTGTTTGGAGTCGGCGCTGCCCGCCAGGATCACTACCGCGTCCAGCAACTCCGGAAAATCCATCGCAGCGCGGGCCACAATCGCACCGCCCATCGAGTGGCCGACGAGAATCACTTTTCCATGCGCATGCAGGCTGTCCACAAGGGGACGAAGGGAGGCCGCATGTGCCCCGATGCTGGACACCGGCTCCCCAGGCATCGAGCCGCCATATCCGAGCCGGTCTATCGCGATGACCCTCGCCTGCTCACATAATACCGAATCGGTCAGATAGGACTGCCATCCCTCCCAGTTTCCCGGCGAACCGTGTACAAACACCACCGCAACAGGCTTATCTGTCCGGCCTCCCTCCATATAATGCATGGTGTTTGCACCGGAAAGGTAGGTCTGGCTCGTGACAGGGTAGGGGGCCTTGGCCATTTTTTGGGCGATTTCCTCAGGCGATGCCCCGAAAGACATAAAAAACCGGAAATAGACCCATACAATCACAAATAGAGCCAGCAGGCCCAGCAAAATCCAGAGCATCCATTTGAAGAAGAGTGCCATATCGGTGGGGTTTGAGAGGGAAAGATACGAATGAGACGCGCAGCAGCGTAATATATTTTAGCTTTGTGTGTATTTGCTTGCATGTCCGCTGCTTGACATTTCATGTGTGGATTGCTCCGCATCTTTGTATCATCCACAGTTCAACCCTTTCTTATTCTTTTACGATTAACCTCTTTTTCTCATGCGGCTGAATGAAATTGCGCGGAATTTACTCTCAGATGTTGTCTATTACCTGGAGCGCCTGCCGGCAGAAACCTACCTTCGCCCACTTCCCCTGCTTTCAGGCGCGAGCATCGGCCAGCATACCCGCCACCTGATCGAATTTTTTCAGTGTCTGGTACAGCAGTCCGGCACAGGTGTGATAGACTACGATGCCCGCCAGCGCAATCTCCGGATCGAGCAGGACCCGCGCTATGCCGCCGAAACCGTGCAGACACTCATGAAACAACTTTTGGAGGAAAAATTCAAAAACGAATTATATCTTGTGGTAAACTACGCCACACAGGGAGAGGATGTTCACCAGCTTTCCACGACCTTCGAGCGCGAGTTAGTCTATAATATAGAGCATACCATTCACCATCTGGCCATGATTAAAGTTGGATTTGCCATCGCAGCCCCCGACGTTCCCCTGCCCGCAGGTTTTGGCGTGGCCCCTTCAACCCTCAGACACCGCGAGGCGCAGAAAAGCGCCTGATCCTATTTTTCCCCTGTTACAGGCCTTGTTTGTATGATAAATGCTCTTTCCCGAAGCCTTTGGTTTGTCCGGATATTTCACTGGGAATTCTGGCCCTCTCAACTGGCAAATATCCCCGTCTTTATCTACTGGTTGTATTTTTCCATCAGAGCCAGAAGTATCACCTTTTTCAGCGCAGCCAATCCGGCCATCGAAACAGGAGGAATGTATGGCGAATCCAAAATCCGGATCATTGACCTCATACCGCCGGAGTACAAACCGCTTACACTATATATAGAGCCAAACACGCCCATAGATACAATTTTGCAGAAAATCCGGGAGGCAGGCATTTCTTTTCCCCTCATTGCCAAACCGGATATTGGGGAAAGAGGCCTGCGGGTCGAAAAAATCAATTCCCCCGGCGAACTCGCCCACTACCTGCTGCAAACACCCGTCGCATTGCTCATCCAGGAGTATGTGGACTATCCCGAAGAATACAGCGTGTTTCACTACCGCTTTCCCGGCCAGGAAAAGGGAGTCATCAGTTCCTTCTGCCACAAAATATACCTCAGCGTCACCGGAGATGGCACTTCCACCCTCCGCGAACTGATCTGCGCCTACCCGCGTGCGCACCTGCAACTGCCCGTGCTGGAAGAGAGAATGTCCGCTCAGATGAGCCTTGTCCCCGCAGCAGGCGAAAAAGTGGTGCTGCTACCCATCGGCAACCATGCGCGCGGCGCCATGTTTCTGGATGTACACCAGGAGATAGACGCAGCGCTGAGGCAGGTCTTCGACAACCTGAGTCACCGCCTGCCGGGTATTTATTTTTGCCGCCACGACCTCAAATGCCGGAGCCTCGCCGACCTCAAAGCCGGGCAGCAT
>RDXT01001003.1 GCA_004292985.1 Bacteroidota bacterium | reverse complement strand
AAATAATGATCTCCTCGTCGTTGAGCACCGTCATGTGGTTTCGGTCGAGGAGTTTGAAGAGTTCGGGGCTGAGAGTTTCGCGGCCAAAAAGGAGTTCGACCGAGGTGGTGGCCTCGGCCCGGAGCCGTTCGCGGTATTCGCGCTGCCGAAACTCTGCCGACACCATGTAGAGCGAGACGCAAAACAGCAACAACAGCAGCGACACCACCACGGTAAACAGTAGCGTCAGGCGGGTGCGGATGTTCATGGCCTACTTTTCCTTCATGATGTAGCCCATGCCCACCACCGTGTGAATCAGTTTCGGCTCAAACGGCTTATCGACCTTGTTGCGGAGGTAATTCACATACACGTCGATCACGTTGGTGCCCGTGTCGAAATTGATGTCCCAGACTTTCTCGGCAATGTCGACCCGCGACACCACCCGGTTTGGGCTGCGCAGAAAAAACTCCAGCAACGCAAACTCGCGAGCCGTGAGGTCGATGGTAACCCCCTGCCGACGGGCTACTTTCTGCATCAAATCCAGTTCAAGATCGGCAAAGCGTAGGCTGGCCTCGCGGGTTTCGGGTGGGCCACCGCGCCGGAGCAACGCCCGTACGCGAGCCATCAACTCCAGAAACTCAAAGGGTTTTACGAGGTAATCGTCGGCCCCGGCCTCAAACCCCAGCAGTTTGTCGGTAGTGGTGTCGAGGGCGGTGAGCATCAGAATGGGCACCGTCTCGTTTTTGGTGCGGATGTATTCGGCCAGCTCCAGCCCGCTCACAAAGGGCAGGTTTACATCGAGAATGACCAAATCGTAGTTGGTGCTGCCAAAGAGCCGCTTGCCCTCGCGACCGTCGGCCCCCACATCGACTTGATACGACTGTGTTTCGAGACCTTTTTTGATGAATGTTGCCACTTTGGCTTCGTCTTCGACAACCAGCAGGCGGGGTTTATGCGTCATGGCAGAACAGGAAGGAATTGGTTGGTGGTAGGGCCTGTTGGTCAGGCTTCTGGTATAACGAATGAAACAGGTGTAGGGTTACAAAAGACGCCAGCCGTGAGACTAACCAATTTTGCTTGCGGCTACGTTTAACTAGCTTCAAAACTATAA
>RDXT01000541.1 GCA_004292985.1 Bacteroidota bacterium | reverse complement strand
GTAACAGACATCGCCGGACATTTGAGCGACTTCAGCGAACTTAACGCCTCTCCGCTCACAATATTTTTCGCTTTGCTGAATCCGGCCATACGTTCTGAAAAACGGGCTGTTTCCAGGTTTTTTTCGGTTTCGTTCTGGTTCATAATCACCATCACGGTTTGCTTCTCGTCATAGCGGAAATAAACATAGATTCCCTCCTGAGGGGTGTAGTGCATAAACTTGCCGCTGGAAATGGCGCTGCTGTTTTTGCGGTAAGCGGCCAGGGTTTTCACATAAGTAAATGCTTCCTGTTCCTGAGCGACGCGCCCTGCTGCGGTAAACTTATTTACCTTATCGCCAGGGAATCCCCCCGGAAAGTCCTTGCGCACCTCAGCATCTGTCGGATTTTTGAAGTTTTTCATCAGGATCTCCGTTCCGTAGTAGATCTGCGGGATACCTCTGGAGGTCATCAGCCAGCCGATGCCCATTTTATACTTACGGAAATCTTCTTTGATCACCGAATAGAAGCGGTCTGTGTCGTGATTGTCGAGGAAGGTAACCAGTTTTTCGGGATGCTTGTACAAAAAGTCCTGCGAAAGGGTCTGATAGAGGCGGCTAACCCCTTCATCCCAGCCATAGGACTCGTTGAGGGCAGATAAAATAGCGGAATACGAAGGGAAATCTACCGTGCTCTCCAGATTGCAGGCAAAATCCAGGTCCAGGTTGTTTTGCACATAGTAGGACATTCCCGCCGGGTTTGTTACCCAGGATTCGCCAAAGAGGGTGATGCGCGGGAACTCCCGGACCAGCGCCGCATTGCAGCGGTTCATAAATTCCAGATCGTTGTATTTATAGGTGTCTATCCGCCATGCGTCGAGTCCGAAATAAGCTGTTTGCCAGATGGCATTCTGGATCAGATACGTCGCCAGGTGTGGGCTTCGCTGGTTCAGGTCAGGAAGAAAGGAGGTAAACCAGCCGTCGCTCAGCACCTTCTGGTCGCCGGCGGCAGCGTGAGGATCGGCCAGAGACTGGTCCTTGTGGCTGGTCTGGGTGTATGTCGGCCATGTATTAATCCAGTCTGTGGTGGGCGGATCGGTATAAAACACATGCGACTGACCCACGTGGTTATATACAGCGTCCTGAATGATTTTGATACCGTTTTTGTGAAGTTCGCTCACCAGTTTCCGGTACCCTTCTGTGCCGCCAAAACGGGGATCAATGGTATAAAAATCCGTAAAGTGGTATCCGTGGTAGGCCGCCTGGAGGTTTCCGTGCAGTTCCTTCACGGGTGCGCCATCATTTACCGTTACCGGATTGAGCCATAGGGCAGTAACTCCCAGCTCTTTATAGTAGTCCATGTGGTCGAGGATGCCTTTGAAGTCGCCTCCGTGGCGCAGGTAGGGGCTTTTGCGGTCGCTGACGCTGTCCCGCATACCTTTAATGGTATTGTTGGAGGGGTCTCCATCCGCAAAGCGGTCGGGCATAATCAGGTAAATGAAGTCTTTCGGACTCAATCCCTGGGCCGCCGAAGGGTCCTTGACGGGCGGGAGCAACTGGTATTCAAGGCGGATCTGCTGACCATTATATTCAAAAATCACCGGAACCGTATCCGGCTTCGCTTCGGCGCTGATTTCCAGTTCCAGAAAGAGATAATTGGGGTTTTCAACGGTGCTGGACTGTACCAGACGCACGCCAGGGTAATTGATGCTGGCTTTGAATGCCGAGGCGCGCTTTCCATACACCATCAGCTCTACTTTTTTCTCCTGCATGCCGATCCACCAGAAAGGAGGATCCACCCTGCTGATCGCAGGCTCCTGAGCCATTGCTGTGAGCAGGCTGAGAAGGCAATACATAAGTATAATCGGGCGAATGCTTTTCATACGGGTAAGTTATTATGGGCGAGAAATAGATACTTGGCAAAAATGAAATTTTTTTAGCTTTGTTTTCATAAATTGTGTTGTACCCTCGTAATTAAGAAAAACCCCTTATGAGTCGTCCGTTTTTTCACAAGCTGATGTTTATTCTGCTCGCAGCGTCTTTGGTTCTTACCTCAGAAGGCTGTAAATCCAAAAAGAAGCTTGCTGAGCAGCAGCGAATCGAAGCGCAACGCGCCGCCGAAGCCGCAAAACAAGCCAAAATTAACCAGGTAAAGGCAGAACTGGAGGCTCTGATGGCTACTCCCTGCAAGGATCTTGCGGAGGTGGAAGCCCGTGAGCGCAAACTGGCCGGGTACCGCGACCTCAATGTGGACGATGCAGGCGTGCTGACCCTCATTAAAAAGGTGGACTATTTCCTTCAGCAGGAGCGCGAACGACTGGAAAAAGAAGCCAAAGCCGCGCAGCAGGCCCAGACACCAGCCCCCGATCCCGCCGCCAATCTGAAGTTTGAACCGGATCGCTATTTTAATGAAATCGCCGGTACCAGCAACGTATCCGCTGCCAACTCCCGCATCGAGCAGGCGCTGCGCCTCTTTGCCTCACCCGATGCCGCTGTGCTCATCGTGATCTCGCAGTCAGGCGCTGCAAAGGACTACGACAGGCCAACCACCATCCGCAATTACCTCAACTACCTCAAGGACCAGCAGAAAAACCTCAACCGCGTACAAAACGTCACGCTCGATGCTGCCGGAAAAATCCGCGAGATTGAACTGGTTCGCAAATAATCCGTACATCACCTTCATTAAGCCAGTAGTATGCTGAAACATAAAATCGTTCTAACCCTGGCAGCTATGCTGATCTGCCTCGCCTCCCTGGCACAGACAGGTGAGATTACGCCTGAGCGCAAGCGCGCCATTGACTCCCTCGCCCTGGAAAAGGTCCGGGACCTGGGTCGCTACATCACCATCATCGGCAACAAGGAAACCCCCTTCTCCGAAGGCAACCGCGTGATAGACCGCGCTGTCGAACTGTTTGCCGAAGGAAGCGAAATCGGCGTTTCTTCTCTCTTCCGCACCGAACTCCAATACTTCCCGGTGCGCCGCTACTTCGAGCGCCTGATGGCCCTGAACTATGACAAAGTCTCCGTGCAGTGGTACAAAGTACAGTATATCAGCGATCTGGAGCTTCAGCCCGACGGCCGTTATGTCGGGATCATCACCATCTTCCAGCGCTTCGAAGGCACCACGGCAGAGGGTATGACCTATTCGGACGTGACCAAAAAGGACATTACCGTTTATGTGGAGCGTAAAAAAACCCAGATCAGTGGTCGCGAAATCGAATTTTGGGACGTACTCCTTGGTGATATACGCGTAAAAGAAACGAAAGCCCTTTGATGCCGTATCAAAACCTATGACAGGATATCCAACGGCATTTGCATATCGTATAGCCCGATCCGTATGGGTTGGGCTTTTTTTCTTCCTGCTGCTGCCTCATTTGGCTTTTGCCCAACCCGTCGGAGATTACACAGGCGACCCTTCGGCATTTTACGCACAGACCAAGCAGCTTAATCAGTTTATCCGCCGCTTTAATGGGGAAGAGGCATTGGGTGGCAATCGCTTTTATCCGGGAAATGCCCTCTACCACGACCGCAACCTGCGCAAAGGCTATCTCGAAACGCTCTTTGACCTGAGCAACCCGGAACTCACGCCCAGCTTGCGGAATTCCTTCACGCAGCAGGCGCTCGATAAGCCCTTTTTTCTCGATTTTCACGGAGGAAACTGGTTTGCAGAGGTGCATGCCACTGTCTTGTATCAGGGGAAAGAAGAGGATATTACCCTGTTTATGAAGCTGGAGGAAGAAAAGGTCGGTTCGGAATGGGTCTTTTTTGATGTGTATTTTGCCCCTTTCGACAAATTGTTCGCCTCGCCCGATCCGGAGGGCCTTCAGCCTGCCTTTTTGCATCCGCTGAGCCATGAGCTGGACTTCATGAACCTGAGCAAAATCTTCCGCAACCAGCAGTACCTGGAGTCCTACGCAGCCCGCGAATTCCGTCCCGATCATTTTACCCTGTTTTTATGGGAGGCTAAACGGAAGGCGCTTACGTTCAAGGGAGTAAATGAAGTGAAGTTCCATTTTTTTCAGATGGACGGATGGTATATAGAGGTGTCAGAATTTAACCGGGAAGGAAGAAACAGAGGCTGGCTGATCTCTCAGGCGCTCCCGCTTGAGTCCGGTCAGAGCGATCTGCTTACGAGATTTATATTGAGAAAATGAAACAAAGGTCTTTAATTCTGATCCTGCTGCTGTGTTTCGGATCTCACCTGAGTGTGCAGGCCCAGGTGACGGAAGCGGACACGGGCAAGCTCGAAATGCTCCGCCAGGAGGCAAGCCGCATGATTTCGTTCTGGGGTTTCGCCCTCAATACCCTCGGCGATCCCCAAACTCCCCTGCGCGACAAGGAAACGATCATTTTCGAGAGCTACAGCAAAATATTTCTCAACGAGCACGTACAGATAGAGGATGACCTGATCGAAGGCCGCTCTGCCGTAACCAATAAAGATGTACAGGCCTACCTGAAAGACGTGGACTTCTTCTTTCAGAGCGCACGCTTTGCATTTACGATTTCAGAAATCACACACGGCGTAAGCCCGGAGGGAAC
>RDXT01000540.1 GCA_004292985.1 Bacteroidota bacterium | reverse complement strand
GTGAATATGGGCGTACTCCGCCTCCGAGAGCCGCTTTTGCCGGGCAGGTACTTCGTAATATAACTGCCAGAAAATCAACCAGATAAAGCCAATCGCACCCGTAATCAGGAAGGCCTCCTGCCAGCCGTAGGCACCCAGAATCCAGGGTACCATCACGGGAGCGACCACGGCGCCGATATTCGCGCCGGAGTTAAAAATGCCCGTGGCGAAGGCTCGTTCTTTTTTGGGGAACCACTCCGCCACCGATTTGATGGCTGTGGGAAAATTGCCTGCCTCGCCCAGACCGAGCAGGGCGCGCGCGCCCATAAATCCCAGGGTAGATCGGGCAAGGGCATGAAGCATAGCAGCGATACTCCAGAGGATAATCGAGACGATATAGCCCATTTTGGTGCCGATCAGGTCCACAATCCGGCCAAAAATCAGCAATCCGATGGCATAGGCGGCTGAAAAGGCCATGACAATGTTGCCATAATCGGTTTCAGACCATGAAAACTCCTGCTCGAGGGTAGGTTTGAGCAATCCGATCACCTGGCGATCGAGGTAATTGATGGTGGTAGCGAAAAAGAGGAGCGCTACGACCACCCAGCGGTACTTTCCGATGCGGTTTTCCATTGGTATTGGGGGGTGTCAGGCGATTTCCCGGATCAAAGAGAGACATGCACGCACCTTTTCGGTGATTTCGGCGGGCTGGGCACCTTTGGGAAAGAGTTTCGACCCCATCCCAACCGCCACGGCTCCGGCGGCAAACCAGGCTTTGAGGCTTTCGGCCTCCGGTTCTACGCCGCCTGTGGGCATGAGGCGTGTCCAGGGCATCGGTCCCAGCGTGGCTTTTACAAAAGCAGGTCCCAGGATTTCACCCGGAAAAAGCTTGATGATCTCCGCTCCAAATTCCTGCGCACGGGCGATTTCGCCCAGCGTCGCGCAGCCCGAAAGCCAGGCCACCTGCCTGCGGTTGCACATCCGGGCGATGTCCTCATGAAAATAAGGTGTAACCATAAAATCGGCCCCCAATTGCAGATAGAGCGCTGCGGTCGCACCATCCACGATGGTCCCTACCCCAACAGCCAGGTCGGGCATGTGGATGCGCGCGTGGCGAACCAGCGCCGCAAATACCTCATGGGCAAAATCGCCCCGGTTGGTCATTTCGAGGGCGCGCACACCCCCATCATAGCAAGCCTGCGCCAGCGCGATCACCCGCTGGGGGTCGCTGTCATAAAACAGCGGCATCAGCCGCGTGTCGTACAGTTTCTGATAGACTTCGTGACGGGTAAATTTTGCCATAGGAGTAGGAGTAGTAACTTATCTCAATACGCGTCCGCCGGTATTTCCGGCTGCGAGGGCTTCGATTTCAGCGATGCTGGCCAGATTGATGTCGCCGTGGACATAGTGTTTCCAGGCAGCGGCGGCAGCGGCAAACTCAAGGGTCTGCTCAGGCGCTTTCCCCTGCACAATTCCATAGATCAGTCCCGCCATAAAGGCGTCGCCGCTGCCGATACGATCGAGGATGTCGGGCAGGCTATGCTCCTGAGAAACAAGGGTTTGCCCCTCAGTATGAAGGTAGCCGCGATAGACATTGTGGGAGGCGGAGAGGCCCTGGCGGCTGCTCATGGTCAGGTAGCGCAGGCGCGGAAAACGGGCCTGAACGGCAGCCAGGAGTTCATGCGGGTCCTGGGCGCGGATGTCAAAATAGAGTTCAAATGCCGAGGGGTCGCCCTGCAATACGCTGCAATGCTCCACCATCTGGGGCATAATGTCGCGGGGTGCCGAGCCATATTTCCAGAGGGCGGAGCGGTAGTTGAGGTCGCAGGAGATGGTAAGACCCTGTTTATCAGCAGATTGAATGGCTTCGACAGTGGCTTCGGCGGCGCTGCGGCTGATGCCGGGGGTGATCCCTGACCAGTGAAACCAGCCTGCTCCGGCACAGGCTTTTGCCCAGTCTATCATGCCCGGTGCCAGGGTAGCCATCCCTGAATGGGCACGGTCGTAGGTAACTTTGGAGGAACGTTTACCTGCGCCCATTTCCAGAAAATAAATCCCCAGGCGATCTCCTCCGCGGATGCAGGCATCTATCCCGACCTTGTAGCGGGCCAGTGCATACAGGGCCGCCTGCCCCAGCTCATTCTCCGGAAGGCGCGTAATGTATTGACTATCAATACCGAACTGAGCCAGCGAAATGGCCACATTGGACTCGGAGCCTCCGTACTCTATGTCGAATGACAGCGCCTGCGTCAGACGCTTGTTTCCCGGAGGGGTGAGCCGCAGCATAATTTCGCCAAAAGAAAGCACCTTCATCTTGATTCGCCTGCTTATTCAAACCCAAAGTAGTCTTTTGCATTGAAATAACAGATGTCCTGCGCAATTTTCCCGATCCAGGGCAGGTCATCGGGCAGCTCGCCTCTTTCGATATCGTCGCCGAAGAGGTTGCACAGAATCCGGCGGAAGTACTCGTGGCGCGGATAGGAGAGGAAGGAGCGCGAATCGGTGAGCATGCCCACAAAGCAGGACAAAAGCCCCATCTGGGAGAGCGCATTGAGCTGGCGGGTCATGCCGTCTTTCTGGTCGAGAAACCACCAGGCCGATCCCCACTGGATTTTTCCTTTGAGGCTGCCATCCTGAAAATTGCCAATCATGGCTGCAAACACTTCATTATCAGCCGGATTGAGGTTGTAGAGGATGGTTTTTGCCAAATGGTTTTCGCGGTCGAGGCGGTCGAAAAAGCGGGATATATTCACCGCCATCGGAAAGTCGCCGATCGAGTCGTGTCCGCTGTCGCGCCCCAGCGCAGCCGCTGCGCGGGAATTGTTGTTGCGCAGCGCACCGAGGTGAAACTGCTGGGTCCAGCCCTTTTCCGCATCCCAGCGGGCGAAGGTGTAGAGCATGGCTGACTTAAAGCGGCGGATTTCCTCCCGGCTGAGCGCCCGGCCATTGAGGACGCGGAGAAAACTATGGCTGATTTCGCTTTCTTTATATGGCGTGGCGTAGATCTGCTCCAGGCCATGATCGGAGAGTCGGCAGCCCATTTCGCCAAAAAAATCATGCCTCCGTTTGAGCAGGTCTATGTAGTCTTTGTAGTGGTGCACCTCCTGGTCTTCTACCTGCCCCAGCCGCTCCACATACTGACGAAACGCGGGGCCATTTTCGATCTCCATCGCTTTGTCGGGGCGGAATGTGGGAAGTATTTTCACGCCAAATCCTTCTTTTTTGACCTGCTGATGGTGCTCCAGGCTGTCGCAGGGATCATCGGTGGTGCAGACTACCTCCACCCGGAAATGTTGCAGCAAGTGGCGGGGGGTGAAGCGGCTCTGCAACTGCTCCCCACAGTGCTCATAGATTCGCCCTGCACTTTCAGGCGAAAGCAACTCATTGACTTCGAATGGATTAGCCAACTCCATGTGGGTCCAGTGATAGAGCGGGTTGCGAAGGGTATAGGGCACCGTTTCAGCCCATTTGTCAAATTTTTCCCGGTCGCTGGCGTCCCCCGTAATAAAACGCTCCGGGATGCCGAGGGTGCGCATGGCCCGCCATTTATAGTGGTCTCCCTTGAGCCATATCTGTGTCAGGTTTTCGAAATGGGCATTCCGGGCAATCTCGTCCGGCGGCAGGTGGCAGTGATAGTCAATGATGGGCAGGTCGCGGACGTAGGTGTGATACAGGGTCCGCGCTGCCTCCGAATGCAGGAGAAAATGCTCGTGAAGGAAGGTTTTGGCGCTCATGAATCGAGGAGTTGTTTCAGGGTTTGGGCGGGACCAAGGTGGATAAGTTCCCAGAGGCGGCAGGCGACGCTGGCGGCTATCGCCGGGTTCTCTCTGAGTCCGGGGTCGGTCAGGGCCTCATTTGCCCAGACATGCTGCACCAGTTGGCTCAGGGAATGTTCGCTGCTGTCGGGAAGAGCTGCCCATTGTTCGTGAAAAAAAGGCGCAAAATCATCCTGCAGGGGGTACGGCTGTCCCTCCGGGTCCGTGGCGGTCCAGGTGTTGTTTTCATAGCGGAGGGGCCGGGTAAAGAGCAGCCAGGCAGCCAGTCCCAGGCACATAAGCGGCGGCGCTTCGTCGCGGAGGTGCTGGTAGCGGATCAGGGTGGCGACATTGCGCTGCCTCATTTTGGAGCTGCATTGCAGGGTGATGCTGAGCAGGCGGTGCTCGATATAGGGGTTGCGGAAGCGCGCCAGCACCGCCTTCGCAAAGTCTGTGGCATCGAAGCCCAGGGTTGGCTCTATTTCCTGCATGATTACCCGCTCCACAAAAGCCCCCATTTCAGGGTGCGCCATCATCTGCCCTACCGTCCGCAGGCCCAGCAGATAAGCCAGGCAAACGGAAATGGTATGGCCTCCATTGAGGATGCGCAGTTTTTGCTCGCGGAAGGGCGTGATGTCCGGAGCGATGATCAGCCGGGGATCCGCCTGCGCAAAGCTCAGTTTGCGGCCCACCTCCGGCCCTCCTTCGATGGCCCATAGCAAAAAAGGCTCCGAGCGGATGCAGAGGGCATCTCCGTAGGGATAGAGGCCCTCTTTTTCGG